>CAYVIT010000035.1:20771-28995 GCA_964451425.1 uncultured Pirellulales bacterium | reverse complement strand
AACGAACCCAATTTCAGAGCCAAAAAAACCAGCTACCAGATGCAAAGCAGAAAAGAGGAGGGAAAATCAAGTGGTAAAATTGAGAATTGAGAATATGGAATCAGTGTGCGATTACAGTGGAAATTCTAAACACCGGCAAAAGCAGGGCTATCGCAATCGTCCCGATAATAGCGCCGAGAATTGTTATCATAAGCGGCTCTATAAGAGCCATAACAGCCTTTATCGAGGTTTCGAGCTTTTTTTCATAAAAATCCGACACTTTACTACAGACCTCGCCGAGTTTGCCGCTCTTTTCACCTGCGCGAAGCATCTGGATAACGCCGGGCGCTATCAACTGGTTTGCACTGCTGCGGCTTTTTTCGCCGAGCGAAGTGACGTCGCTGCCCATGGAAATCATAATCGACTCCGACAACTGGTATCCATCGCGAATCTTTTCGTCGGCAGTGGCCCAAAGCCGTTGAAAATAGTAGTTTTCACACGAGTTTCTAATCACTTCTATCGAGTCCAGCAGGCTCACGCCGGTATTGATCATTGTCGCCATAATACGCATACTGCGGGTCACAACCATATCGATAAACATCGTTCCGAGGACAGGCGTGTGAATCTTTATAAAATCTATCACCCGCCGGCCGGCTGTCGTGGAAGCACAGTAATACAATGCAACGGAGGTGAATATAACTACGGTCACAACACCGGTCATCAGGCGGAAATTACCCAACATCTGGCTGAAGCCTACGAGAATTTGAGTGATTTTCGGCAGCGAAGCTCCTCTTGCTTCATAAATTTTTGTAAACCTCGGCAAAACAAAGAACATCAATGTCCCTGTTGCCGCCACTGCCATCAGTGCCATTATGAACGGATACGTAAGTGCTGCCTTGATGCGCTTACGGGTTTCGCTTTCAAAACTTATATAGCCGCTTAGCACCCTGAGCATTTCAACCATTCTGCCGGATGCTTCGGAGGCCCTGACCATACTGATAAACATCGAATTGAAAACTTTCGGGTAGGCAAGCAGTGCCGCAGAAAAATTCTCGCCGCTCTTAATTGTCTCTGCCACCTCCGTAATTATCATCTTAAATGTGCCCTGCTCAGCCTGCTCGGCAATAGCATCAAGGGCATCGCTAAGCGCCACGCCGCTATCGAGCATCACAGCCAACTGCGTTGTGAAAAGTATTAACTCAGCCTGTTTTACCTTTGCGGAGCGGAGAGGATTAAACTGCCCGGCGGCACGACGGTCGGCCCGTTCCCATCTTTGTGCGGCTTTCATCGTGTCTCTTTCGGGCTGTTTTGCCGTTTCGCCGGATACTTCTTCAGATTTTGTTGCTAACATAGTCATCTTTTAATTACCAACGTTTACCGGAAGTCATAACACTATCTTTCTTTATGGTCAACTGCCTGTGTCATTCTCAATACTTCCTCAACAGAAACGATTCCCGCCTTTACCTTCTCAAGACCATCCAAGTGCAAAGGAACCATTCCGTTTTGAAGTGCCTTGTTTCTTAACTTTTTTAAGCTCGTCCGTTCATTAATCATTTCGCTAATTTCCTCGTTCGGCACAAACAGTTCGTGAATAGCAATTCGACCGACATAGCCGGTATTACGACACTTTTTACAGCCGACACCTCGGTGGAATTTTTCAACCTTCCCGCCCAATTCTTCAACAACTCTTTTTATACTTGCAGGTGGTTCGAATTCCGTCTTACAGTTCGGACATATCTTTCGTACTAATCTCTGGGCCAAGACCGCAATCAAAGAGGCACTTGCAAGATAAGGGGCAACATCCAAATCCAGCAGGCGCGTTACCGCACCGGGTGCGTCATTCGTGTGCAAAGTGGAAAGAACCAAGTGGCCCGTCAAGGCCGCCTGCACAGCAATATTTGCCGTATCTTCATCTCGAATCTCACCAATCATTATAATATCGGGGTCCTGCCTTAACAAACTTCGCAGCGCCGTAGAAAATCCAAAGCCCGAATTCTCGCTTACTTGAAACTGATTAATACTTCGCATATTGCATTCTACAGGGTCTTCAACGGAACAGATGTTCACTTCTTCGCTATTTAACTCCGCAAGAGCAGCGTATAAAGTGGTATTTTTACCTGAACCTGTAGGTCCGGTTACTAACACTATACCATTGGGAGCTTGTATAACCTTCCTGAACAGTCGGAGGTTTTCGTAGGTAAAACCAAGCGATTCGAGGTTGAAAAGAACCTTCTGCGGGTCGATAATTCTGATAACCACCTTTTCGCCGAAGTTAGCCGGCATAACCGATACACGTAAATCGATCGGCCTGCCCTCTATCAAGACGTGTATACCACCATCCTGGGGCAGACGGCGCTGAGCGATGTCAAGCTCAGCCATAATCTTGATTCGCGAGACAATTGCCGAATGCATCTGATAAGGCGGACAAAGTCGTTCGTATAACCTGCCATCCACTCTATATCTGCACCTCAACTTCTTATCATCCGGCTCTATGTGAATGTCACTGGCATTTTCCCGAATCGCGTTATAAAGCAAATAATTGACGAGTCTTACAACCGGCGATTGTCCGGCCACCTCTTCCAGATTGCTAATATCGGCGGTGCATTTTTCAATTAGAGTAAAGTCTTCCAGCCCTTCGTCATCGATAATATCGTCAATTACAAAGACATTGGCGGCCGGTAAATAAGTCTGCAATGTACCCTTAATATCCTTTGCCGTCGAACAGACTACCTGAATCTTACAGCCGCTTATGCGTTCTATTTCGTCCATCAAAAATACATTTGTCGGCTCGCTTACGGCCACCGTAAGTACATCATAGACATTAAAGAGCGGCAAAACGATATGCTCTTCGAGAAACTCTCTGGGCAGAATCTCAAGGGTCTTCGGGTCACATATTTTCGGACTAATCTGCGCATAAGGCATTCCGTAGCCTTGCGCCAGGGCCGAAGCTATCTGGTTTTCCGTGCAATAATTCATCTCGACCAGAAGCTCGCCCAGCAGCTTGTTATGGCCCTTTTCTTTTTGCTCGGTGAGAGCTTTTTCAATCTGCTCGTCTGTCACAATCCCACGTGCCAGCAGCAGCTGCCCAAGCTGCATCTTGTTTTCTACTGCTATTTGCCCCATAGCCTTGCCTTCCATCCACCCGTTTTCAACTCGTACTTCGCAGCGAAGCGCTGCTTCGCAGAGTAGTATCGGATGAATAAACGAGATACAAACAACGTACTATTGTTCTACGCGAAACTCTTTACAGCTTCAGACAGTTCGGCATAGCGGTCAAATTCATTCTCAAGGCGTGTGATTTCCAAGATTTTGGCACAGTTTTCATCCAGTCCTGCGATTCTAATTCCACGTTTGTTTTCATTGCAGTAGTCCCGTGCCCACAATAACTGCTCCAGTCCTTTACTGTCGACAAATCCCACGCCCCTCATATCAAGTACAATCCCGGTTTTATTCGTGGTGATTACATCGGATATAGTACCCTGAAGCTGCTCGGCAAAATCGGCGTCCAGCTCACCCTGCATTTCAATGACCGTAACGTTGTTATAATCCTGCGTTCTTATTCTCATCTGATTAGAGTCTCCAGCGCAGCAGCACCATATTCCGAGAAACTGCCGCTGTCGTAAATCCCGATAAAATCGGGGCCGTTTTGTATAATAATATCCCAGAGCTGATAAATATCGCTGTCGAGAAATAATCTTCCTACTTTCTCATCAAACTGCGTTCCTAATCCCTTTTCTATCTCAGCAAGTGCCTGCTCGATAGTCCTGGCATTTCTATAAGTTCGTTTCGATGTCATTGCATCAAAACCATCGGCCAATCCGATAATTTTGCCTACCAGAGGTATTTGCTCACCAGTGAGTCCGCCGGGATATCCCTTGCCGTCGATTCGCTCGTGGTGACATAAAACACCGGGCACAATATCATGCATCTGTTTTATTTCACGTAATATGCCCGCTCCTATCAAAGGATGTTTTTTTATGCACTCAAACTCTTCCTCTGTCAACTTACCCTTCTTACGCAACACCGCTTCGTCTATCCCTATTTTTCCTATATCGTGCAGCAGACCAGCCAAATAAATCCTGTGTATTTGCTCCTGGTCCAAAGGTTCTTCGTCGGCAAATCTCTCAGCAATCCATCGAGAAATGAAGGCAACCCTTTCAGAATGGCCGTGTGTGTAACGGTCCTTCGCGTCAATACTGCGTGTCAGGGCTCTTAATGAACCTATAAATAATGTTTTAAGGTCATTGAACAGCCTTCCATTCTCGATAAAAACGGCACATCCATTGGCCACCGAGTTAAATAGTTTTACATCGGTACTGTCGAAATCCTGCTTGTCGACTCTATTTATCGCGACCATCAATCCTATTATACGGGTGTCACTTCGAGCTCCGGCGGCTCCATCGTTATGAGATTCGGCTTTGTCTTTTCCGCATAAAGGAACCGCAATAATATTTCTTATGTTTTCCGGCCAATCATGTTTGAAAGGTGAATCCACCTCACTGTCCAGCAATGCCTCTTTGCCACTGCTAATTTCCTCCACCAACAGGCTATGCAAAACAGATGCCATTCGGTGATCAATATCTATCAATCCCGACCCCGCAGCTACAACCAACTGCTTCTCATCGTCTATGGTCTTTTCCAGCAGTATCGCAATGCCTTCGACACTAACAATATTAGTCAAGCTGTCACAAGCCATTTGCAGAAAGTTAGCGTCCGATTCGGTGAGCCTCATATTTGTGCTTAGCTTGTGAAGCAGCACCAGCTCCTCGTAGACCTTCGCCAACTCGGTGCTGACCATTTCGATTTGTTCTTCAGCTTCTACCTTACCTTGAAAAAGCTCCGCTAAAAGCCCAAGCATCTCACTAAAAAGCGTATTGCATATATCGTATTGCGTATCGCGATTCGCATCATCGGCCAACGGCGAGCACAACGAATTGTCACCCAGGTCAATCAAAACCGCCGCAACGGGATGATTACCTCGTTTCATAACAGTAACCAAGAAACGACTGCCGATTGTTGAGGACTGATGAGCTTTAATCTCTTTTTCAAGAATCGCTGAACAATTATCACTTATCAGTCCTTTGTCACTTTCGAATTTTCCGCCGTCGCACAGCAAGACAAGTTCACCATCAGTACCGCAAACTGCAAAATTAAAGCCGAATTTATTTATCTTATCGCCAAAGCTCTCCAACAGACGTAATTGTGAGCTTGTAAGCCGGCTATCCGACTTATCGGATAATAAGCCGGTCTCGCGGTCCGTATTCTGCATCTGGTATTCAGCTTTACTCATTATTGCCGGCTATCAATTACAGCTTTGTGATAAAGAATATCCTCGATGTTTTCTAATAATTCCTTAGGGCTAAATGGCTTACTCAGACACTGTGATATCTGCAAATCCTCTTTTTGCTGGTCCTCAATGGCAAAGTTTCTGGCTGTTAACATAATCACGGGTATATCTTTTATCTGGTCGCATTGTCGAATTTTCTCAACAAGCTCCAGTCCTGTCATAACCGGCATTTGAAAGTCTGTAACGATGATGTCCGGCTTCTCACTGCAGGCCAGCTTAAAGGCCTCGGCACCGTTTTCGGCCGATATTACATCATAATCGTTATTACGGAGCTTTATCGCCACTACGTGAACGATATGTATCTCGTCGTCTACAATCAGCACTTTCTTTCTTGACATCTATTCTCCTCCATAGTCTAAATGATTATTGATTACTGATAATTGATTATTTGCTTTTCTCTGTACCTCTGTACCTCTGTACCTCTGTACCTCTGTGTTGCCAGAGGCAACTCAAAACCAAACGTACTACCCACGCCCTGCGAACTGCTAACAAACACTCGTCCATCGTGGACCTTTTCAATTATCTGCTTTACAAGTGTAAGTCCCAATCCTGTTCCCTTCGCCTGACGGTTGTTTGTACTAACCCTGTAAAATTTATCGAAGACATGGTCGATTTCACTTTCAGGAATTCCGACTCCCGTATCAATGACACTAAGGCGTGCAATGTTAACGGTTTCATCGACCTCGATTTCGATTTTTACCGAACCTCCGGAAGGTGTATACTTAACCGCATTGCTTAACAAATTAACAATAACCTGGGAAATCATATCCTTGTCTGCATATACCTGGTCAAAAACAATTCGGCATTGCCCAATATCTTTTAGACAAATATTCTTTTCCTCAGCGTAGCTCTTTATCATGTGCAATTGTTCTTCGAGCATCATTGTGAGGCTGACAGGTTCTTTATTGACCTTTATCAGTCCCGATTCGATTCGCGAGATATTCAGGCTGTCTTCAATCAAGCGATTTAATCTTTGGGCCTGACTTTGAATTACAGCGTAGAACTCTTTTTGTGTTTGCTCATCATCAGCCTCGCCATCAATGAGCATTTCCGAATAAGCACTAATAGAAGCAAGAGGAGTTTTCAATTCGTGACAGACGTGATTTACAAAATCATTTTTGGTCTGTTGAATTTGTTTTTCACGCGTAATGTCATGCAGCACCGCCACGACTCCGCAAACCTGCCGGTCCTCATCGTAAATACACGAAACAATGCAATCGTAAGTTTTCAGCTCTTCGTCTTTTGAAAACTCAATTTCCTTTCTCGTAGGCTGTGCCTTGTTCTGTCTGCTATGGCGGAGAAAATCTGTAAATTCACTTTTACCTTCGTCTATTAACTCGCTGATGCGTTTGTGCTGTGAATCACCGGAATTGAAATTGAAAAGCCTGCCGGCCGCCTCATTCGCCATCAATAACCTGTCGAATTCATCAATTACGATAACGGCATCGTGGATACTGTATATGATGGCCTCGATGTGTCCCTTTTGATGCTGTGTTAGCTGAATCTGAATCTGCAAGTCATTAATTTGCTCTTCGAGCCGGCCTATTAACTTCGAGTAACCATCAAGCCGTCCACTAACAGCCTCACTCAACTCATCTATCAGTGCATTACCACTTGCTTTCGGTTTGTCATTTGCGCGAAGGCGTGGAACCATTATATTGTCGGCCTTGAGGCGTTTGGCTATGGACGTGATTGCCCCGGCCAGCTTCAGCCAATACCAGCCGAGCCAAATCACGCCCACAGCCCCAACAATGCAGCACGCCGACGCAACGTGAACCCGCTGCATATAAGCGGCGAACCGCGTACCCTCTTCCGTGCCAGAGTCCAGCCATTGGGCGAGTCCTCCTGCAAGGAGGCTAATCGCCACAACGGCTATGACTATCATATATAAGTTTCTAACCGATCTCAAAAATACAACTCCAATCCTTCTTCAAATCCCCGCCCCGGGATTTAACTCACAGCCTGCTTCGCCTGCTTTTTATCTTCGAAGCCACCTGTCCGAATCCTGGCGTTCAAAATCCTCCAGCATAATTCTTTCTATGTTCAGCGGAGCATTCGGGTCTGTTTCCTGGACGATTTTTTCTTTCAGCCTTATCGCCTCAAGGTATGTCGGGCGAAGCTCTAGTACGACATTCAGCTCCCGCATTGCAGATTCGTTATCATTTTCAATGTAGTATTTTGCGGCCATCGCGTAACGGTCTTCAGCCAATCTCGCTCTGCCTATCCACTGCAATTCATCCTTCGCACCAAACCTCTTACGGCGGACATCGTCGGCTCGCGCATCGCTATTCGTCTCTTCCGGCTCATCTATAATATGAGGCGTAAGCAATACTATGACTTCCTGGCGCGTAGTCGAATCAGTAGTGCTTCTAAACAATCCTCCTATAAGCGGAAGGTCTCCGAGCAAAGGTACCTGCTTTCGGCTCGTAACTACAACATCTCTGAATAAACCGCCGATAACAATAGTCTGACCATCTTTGACCATTACATTTGTCGCCAGCTCTGCTGAGTACTCGTCAGGTATGTTATTGGATTTCAACGTGCCGGAACTGTCCTTGGGCTGGATATCCATACGAATATATCCATCGTTACCTATATAGGGCCTGAAAGACAGTTTGGTACCCGTATCGAGGAACTCAACCTGCTGAGTCGTAGAGGTTTGCGTTTGGGTGGTCTGAGACTGATAGCCAATCTTCGTACCTATATAAACCTGACCAAGCTGCTTATTGACCGCCAGGATCTTGGGATTAGCCAAAATAGTGGTATCGGTTACCTCTTCCAGTGCGGTAATAAATGCCGTCACATCACCACTACTGACTCCGATTCTCAGGCCGGAGCCTCCGATAGCGGCAAAGCCCGAGGTCTCCAGTGGTGACCCGGGGAAAGCTCCCGCGGCTA
>CAYVIT010000035.1:6010-20671 GCA_964451425.1 uncultured Pirellulales bacterium | reverse complement strand
TTCATTCCTTCGGTCAAGGTAGCGCTGAGAATGGTCGCTTCGACCAGGACCTGTTTGGGGCGTATATCCAGCTCTCCAAGCAGATTTTCCACTTCAGCAATATTCTCAGGATAATCGAGGACAACGATGGTGTCATTCAACGCCATAGTATCACCACCAGCGGAACCCTTACTAATAGAATCACCGGTAGGCACAACAGTCTCAGCAGGAGTACTGCCCTGAATGCTGCCCTTTCCACTAAGCACTGGAGTGATGAGCTTCTGGGCTTCAGCAGCGCTGATATAGTAAAGCGTAAAGACCTTGTATTCCATTCGGTCTTTATCTTCCATAATCGTTTTAAACTCATCAGCGGTATATACCCAAATAACGTTGTCCTTCTCCTCATATTTCAAGCCGTGACCAAGAATTGCATTAAGGGCACTCTCAAACGTCATATCATAAAGAGTTCCGGCTGTAACCAGCCCGTCTACTTTCGCTGAAGGCACGATATTTTTGTGGTACTTTTTCCCTAAAAAACTAAGTGCGGCCCGGATAGTCATATCGTCCTTGAAACTGATTGACTGAATTGGCTTTACAGGACCACCCTCACCACTGCTCACTTCAACACCTGCGGGCTCAATCGCTTCATTGGCAACGGCCACTGCCGGAGCCTGCCCAATGCCACCGAGCGCAATTGCCGCCACCACAGCCAACACAAAACACCATACAAACAAGTTTTTTCTGATTTTGATTCTACTGTTCGAATTCTTGTCCCAATACATAATTTACCTCTCTTTCTTTGATACCCATTTTATAACACGTTACACAACAAGACATCTGTTACAACTTAACCATCCACTTCAATCATCTTCGTCAGTTTCAACGTTATTTCTGCTTCTCCACACTTTAATAACACCGCATTTTCTTCAATGCCAACTACTTCACACCCATACGTTTTGGCACCATCCCTGACGAGCAATGTGTCCCCCAATGACAGCAACTTGCTATTAATAAAGACCTGAGGGTTTCCATCCAATCCTATTGCCTCCAGTTTCATCTTGTCCGCAACTCTCTTCATTGCTTCTTTGTTATTCCTTGAAACGACATTTACATCTTCAGTTAAGTTTTTGTCTTCTCTATTTCTAATAAAATCCTGCCAGTTTCCTACAGCAAAAAAGTCCCTCGTGAGCACATCATTACGGCCTGCGATTTTCGGCAGCTCTATAAAAGATATGTTCAGCTCCGAATTTGTTCCAAAGATATCCTGGTTGACATCTTCTTGTCTCATTGCTGCTCCGGTCATCTCCGGCGTTTTGTTGCCGAGTACTCTGGCCCACATAAAGACCATCACCGCAATCAAACACAATGCCGTAACGGTCTTTTTCTTCTCTACCGCCAACCGGCCAACAAGTCTATTAGTCCCGCTACCACTGTTTCTCACGGTTTTCTTCATATCTTCTTATCCCTGCTCAGCCTGCGGCCTGTAATAAATAATCAGCTCTGTCTGCATACCCACATCGCCGCTAAAATCGCTATCGTTCACAAGCCTGATTTGCTCAATACGAACCAACCTATCCAGCTTCTGCACCAATTTATAGAATTCGAAAATCTGAGCCAACTTACCTTTACACTGAACACTCACGGGTATACAGTTCAGCTTTTTTGCCTCTATTTCCTTGCCCGGCGCAACTACCTGTTCTCTTAGATTATGCTTGCTCATCAAATCATCTATCTGCTGCAAAAAAACACCGAGGTCCCTTTGAGCGGGTATATTAGCTTCATAGTTTCCAACCGTTCGCTGCAGATTCAGCAATTGGTCTTCAAAAGTCAGCATCTGCACTTTCTCCATCGATGCTCTGCTGATAGCAAGTTTCTGCGCGTTTTTTGTCTGCTCTACAACCTTTATTCTTTGGCGCAAAGGCAAATAACGAAACAGCACAAACGCTGTTATTATTGCTCCGGCTGCGATATATATCGCTACTTGCTTTCTTTCTAAAAAAAACATTTTATTTTCTACTTTCTTACCGCAGAGATTGCCGAGCCCTCTTCATTTTGATTTCTTTCCCGCCGCTGCCGACTTTCTCTGCGGTCAACTTTTTTGCTTCTCCTGATAATTTGCCAGGTAGCAACTTATCTCAAACTCGCTTACCGTCAAATTTTTTTCAGGCCCCACTTTCATCTTCCTGTTTCGTGAAAACGACGGATACACAAGACAAAAATAGGGCGACTCTTCCAATCTGCATATCAACTCTGCTATATCGCTGGCATCCGTCGCAACACCTTTTATAAGCACCTTGAATCGCACGTCACCAAGCGGCAGTTTTCCCCTGCCGAGAAGGCTGCCGCCCGCCACTCTTATGACGTTGTTGGTTTGCCTCGATGCTTTGTCCTCAAACCTTTCAGCGTCAAACTCCACCTGGCTGAGTACAATGTTGTCATCAATCAAATAGCTCATCTCAGCTAAAACACCCGGGACATCAATTTTGGAATCCATTTCTTCCATAGATTTCAATTTTTTCTGCCACTCGGCCATTTCGCTTTTAATCTTTGCGAATTCCAGCGATACACTTTCTGCCTCAGCCTGCATTGAAATATTGCGTTCTACTACTGCCCTGGCTTTCGAAATCGAATGAGCAGTAACAACATTCCATACAATCATTATTACAAGTACACCACCCAGGCCGATTATCTGAGTACGATAACCAACCTCTCGTTTTCTGCCGCTCTTATACCATTCGGGAAGAAAATCTATTTCTTTCACAGTTATACACCTACCTCTCGGCTACGGTGGCCGCCAAGCGCTCTTCTCTGTATTCGGCATCTCCGTTCCAACCTTTAAGACCAAGCCCCACAGCTATCGCCCACTCACACAGCAATCCTCGCCTGTCGTTACCGAAATTCAAGTTCATCAAATCAAAGCCTCTCAACGGCTGAGCCACCTCAATCTCAACAGCCAATTGTCTCTTCAAGATATTGATTAAGATATTTTCGTAAGCCTCTCCGCCACTAAATACAGCCCGCTCCACTCTCTTACCTCTGAATGTAACCGTATAATATCTAAAACACAGTGATATCTCTCTGGCCAACTGTTCGGCAACCACACTTATCGCATCAACCATCACCTGGCGTGTCGACGCATCAAGATTTTCCAAAGCAGTGTTGTCCACAAGACTTTCGTCACCTGCCGAGCCTTGCCCGGAAGTCCAAATGCCTCTGTCTGCGTTTGTCGTTCTTTCCATTCTCAACTTGCCTCGAAGCCTCTCTGCTTCGTTAATACCAATTCCTAATTTTGTCGCGATTTCCTGGTTGAAGTTATCTCCACCAATCGATATCTGCTTGACGAAACTAATCTCTCGACCATGGCCGAATACAACCGTTGTAAACCGGCTTCCCACATCTACAAAAACGGTAGTGCGTTCCCTATCCTCCTGACGCTGCAGCGACCTTTCGAAGCTCCTAAACAGCGCAGACGGAACAAGGTCTATGGCTACGGGCCTAAGCCCAGCCTCCTCTATCAAACTAATATGGTCTTTTATCGCCTCATTATCCGCTGCAAACAATATCAACTCGCTCTTAATCTCATCACCCTGCCGAACATCTCCGACAAGCACATAGCTGACGGCGTCCTTATCGGGGTCCAATCCGAAACGCTGGGTCACTTCTTTTCTCAATGCCTGCTCAATCCTCTCACTCTCCGCCTCGGCCAATCGCAGGCTTGTTATTTTCAACCTGTCACTCGGCAAACATGAAACGACTTTTTTCCCACGGAAGTTACCATTAGTAAGCATTTGTTTTATCTTCGAAACAACAAAGCTCCTTCTTTCCCGTGTGTTACCGTCTATACGAGGATCAATGCGAGCTTTGTCCGCTGCAAGAACACTAACGTGCCCTCCATTAACTGCCAATTGTATCATCTTGATAGAATTATGACCTATATCCAATCCTATCGGCCTTTGGCCCCGAGTTTTCATTATCCAACTTATCATCGAGCTTTTCCCGGTCAGTCCACAATGGAGATGAATCCCGTAACAGGCTCTACGTTAACCGTCACGGTCATTTGCCCCGCTCTCAGGCTGATAACACCGCTGTTTAGTGGGTTTGAAGTTCCTGGCCCGCTGTAGGGACTACCCAGATAATCAAATGTAATCGTGTGGCTGGAGTCAAGGTCAAAATTAACATCCTCAATATCAACCTTGTTCAGCCTGCCGTCGTTTTGAAAGTCTATAATGTAATCAAATCCCTTTTTCACAGGATGTGCTATCACGGCACCACTCTCGTCCTCTATCCTGTAACTCTCTGCTGTCTTATCAAACACCACAGAGAAATTCTGGCCTCTGCTGATAGCTATGGTCTTTGCGTACTCCAGATCCGCCGCAACCATATTCGCCGCCGACCTTATCTGAAAGCTATCTGCTGAAGTCAGCATCGGTATCGCCGTCATCGCCGCAATTGCGATTATCACAACCACAATCAGAAGCTCTATGATAGTAAAACCGCTGCCTGCGGTTCGCCCCGTTAGAAATCTTCGCGACTTCTCCGACCTTCCTGTCGGCTCTGAAATTTCCAACGGGGTTCGTAAATCGTATCTGTTCCCTTCGCTGCAACAGCAAGGATTACATCGCGCAGCTCGTATCCCATAGTGCCTTCGACGTATCAGACACGACACCTCACGCGTCACGTATGATGCTTTTAAGTCCACCATTCCTACCGGTTTTATCACTATATTGCGGTGCATTATGAAACCCAACCTCTGTTCTTTTTTCGACCTATTTTAGGCCCATCTTTACCGGCCAGCGTACGAATACAGGTAATAGGATTTATCGGCTACTATGTAATCCAATAAAACCTGTCTTTTTTTCCCATCCTCCACTATCATTTCTTACATATCCAAAGCGATATAACTGTTAAATCCAGCACTGCCTACAGTCAAAGCCAATAAAAACGATAAAATCGTCAAAATAATATGACATGAACCATCACACTACGTCAGTGCCATGTGGAGGCTGTGATGTGTAATTGGTGTCTTAAATTTACTTCGGATTTTTCTTTGTATTGCATATAAGGCCGATAAGCATCAGCCGTTAGTACCCAGCCATTAACTGCAATTTGTCAGGTACAAAACAGGGGTCGCTAACGACTGTTCGTTCAGCTTCTATTCTCTTGTGATACTTCTAAAAAATGCACCGGCAGCCTGCCCCCAGCTCTCTGAGACACCTGTTGGCCAAACCACTATTGCTGTCCTTGACGGCGCAGCAGTTATGCTAACATTACTGCTGCCATCCTCATCCAGTTTCCAGTGTCCCACAAGTCCGGCCCCATCAATCGGTGGGTAGACTTCATTTGCGTCCAGAGCGCGGTTGTAGATGCGGACGTCGTCGATGATGCCGCTGAAAAAACTCCCTAAAGGATTAGTTCGCCATGCATTAGCACCAATTAACACAGGATTATTATTATTTATTTCATCAGAATTAGTACCGCCCGTAGCTGCGCATGCTCCGTCAATATATAAATTCATGCTGCTGTCTCTATCAGCAGAACCAAATATATGATGCCAAGTTCCATCGTTAATTGTTACGGTGCTTGTTATTTGCAATAAGGTTCCGCCACGAACCTCAAAATAAACAGTTCCATCGGCATTCATAACTATTTGACATCCAACCTCACCCTCTGTACCCCGATAACTATCAATAATATAACTCTTGGTGGTGGCAGATGTTTTGACCCAAGCACCCATACTAAAATCGCTCGTTCCAAATTTAAAATCAGAACTTTCTGCTATTGTTACATAATCCTCATTACCATCAAACTCAAGAGCGCCGCCTATCTGACCACCGGAAGGCTGCCAAGTTGGACCGTTATGCAAAGTACAAGTATTGCCGTTGCCGGACGAGTCTGCCGCCATCTCTACAATACAATTTTTGGTAAACAGGCCGCCAACTATGTTAACATTGCCCGCACCGCCGCTGACCTGCACCTGACCTTCAACAATTGCAAGTCCATCAATATCCAAAACCCCGCCACTTTCTATTATAAGGTCGCCTGTCGCCAAAAGTGCCGGCAAATTCTTCGCTGCCGTGATAACATTGCCCTCTCCTCGTATTATTAAATCACCTTCGACCACCAGCATACCATCGATTTGTACATTGCCGGCCAGCTCCACATCGCCGCCATTGTAATAACATACCCGCACAGGATTGTACGGACCATATGTCACACCGGATAGACTGGAACCTATGGGCTGCACGGAATAACGCGAAGTAAAGTCCCCAACTGTAACACCAGGCCACTCCAGTGACAAATCCCCCAATCCTTTCTGCTGCCCGGCTATACTTCCATTCAAAACATTCGCAAACACATCACCGTTGATTACACCCTCGCTTGTTAATACGCCATTACAATACACATCGCCATTAATTATAATTCGCTGCCAAATTGTCGTATTTGCCCCAGCCCAGAAAGCAATGCACGGGTCAAGCCGAAGCTCGGCCATTAAATCGCTGCGACCTAGTCTTTCACCATTTTTTTCTTTGTAAGCAGTGCAGGTTATCTGATAATTACACTCCCCAAGCTGAACTACATTGACATCATAATAATCATTACCGCCCGGCACCAACTGCTGCCTAACATCTCCACCCCAGTATTCAGTATCCACATCCTGCGGAGTAAGTATAAGTCCCCTTGCATGCACCAGTCCCGATTCGGCTAAATGATCCATCTGCATTCGCATTACCATATTCTTACCACAGGCCAGCTCAACATCGCTTTTTGAAATAAAGCCGAGCGATACAATCGTTATTACCATAACGACAAACAGCACAACAAGCAGTACCGCTCCTTTTCGCTTTTTTCTATTAATTCGTTTCATATTTAATCATCATCACTGCTGACAACTTCACCAGTGCCATCCAGCAAATTCCCGGACCAGCCATGAAGCGCGGTGTTTATCTGATATCTACGAGCAACACTGTTTTCAACAACATCAAAAGAGATACCGGCAAATCTGCTATTAGGCGGCGGCACATCAAGCAAAAACTCCACATTACTGCACTGTGGTATCATTTGCGTATAGCTTTCGTAACAACCATAACTGAGCCACCATTTGGTTGTCAGCTCATCAATATCACTGAGCTTTACGACGGCATTATTAGAAGAGAATTCGCATAACCGTAAATAATTTCTGCTCGGCCCCCTTTCGATATAAACCAATTCGCCGACATTAATTTGCCGATTACCGTTATCATCAGCCCTCCAGATAACCAGATCACCTCCGGGCATACCGCATACGAGTTTGCAGTGTCGAATCAGCTCTGAAATTCTAAGTGTTGCATAGCGTACGTATGCCTGTGTCTGGCTTAGGTCATCGGTAACATCATTTGCCGTACTTAGAGCATAAGCGAGCGTAACCACTGCAGCTGAGACTATTCCGGCAACAACAAGAGCCATCAGCAGCTCAACGAGTGTAAACCCCTTACAATTAAAAGCCGATAATGGTCGTTTTCGCTTTACCATCTCTCAACTGCTCACAAGCCGAGTGATAGTCGCGGTTTCTCTGCCGCGGTAATACACCCGAACGATAACGCGAATGAATTTTGGTTCTCCGAACCCGCTTTCCTGCGGCACATAAACATACTCACAGGTAACATCTCTGCTGAAATTGGTATAATTTGAATCAGTAAATACTGCGCCGCTCACATCCTTTACCTGTCCCTGTGACTCAGCATATCCATCATAGTTTGCTATTATCTGGTCAAACGGGGTTTTTACAATCTCCTCCATCAAATCGCTTGCGAGCTTGGCCGCCAATGTTCTGTGTGCACCTTCAGCCCTCACTGCCGCACCGCTTGTAAACGGCAACAGCACCCCCGCTGCAGCAATACCCAGCACGACAGTTGCTATCATCGCTTCTGCAAGTGTAAAACCTTTTCGATTTTTATAATTACTACTCATCTGACCCTGCAATAACCAATCAAAATAGGCCGACTTGCTATCGACAATTGCCTCAGTACGGTCAGCCCATTTACACAACCAAAACCCCAAAAACATTATCAACAGCTAACGATATCAGCGTTCGAAACCAGACAATCAATCCTTGCCGGTTTTTCAAAGCCCTGCATGTGCAACACTATCGTCAGCCTGGAATAAGCCTGTCCTGGTGTCAAGTCTCCAACCGGCTGTCCCGGCCCCTGCCGGTTCACCATCAAACCGAACAGTGCCAAGACCATTAAAAGGATTGGCAGGAACATCCTTAATATAGGGACCATATCGGCCAATCCCTGTTGTCAAAGCTGTCTGAAAAACAGCAAACGAATTAACATCAGGTAAACATCCGTAATATTGAGCACGATATAAATCAAGCTGAGCCCGCATCTCCTGAAGTCCGTCAATCAGGTTGCAAATCTTTGATTCGGGACTGGCCACTGTAAACCGCGGGACAACTCTCATCGCAACCACTCCTAACACAACAGTTATGATTATAATCTCAACATAAGACAAGCGCGCCTGTTCTTTCATAAGTTCCCCCCCTATACTTTCAAAAGGGCTGACCAGATTCTGCTGTTCGCCAAACCTGGTCAGCCCTGTTTATTTCATCACACTCGCTGTATTTACAATCCCGGTATGACTTCCACAACCATATTAATAATCAACATGAGGCGTAGTACCATCAACCGGATTGAGCAGCGGGTCAGCCGCCTGGAAGAGACCGTAGTCAGCATCGGTATTATCCAAGCAGACAAAATACCAACCGGAAGTAGATCCGCCGGCAGCCAGCTTGGAGGCTCCTACCGCTACACTCGCACTATTTTCAGCCAAATTTGCTACTGTTACTGCAACTGCATTGCTGAAAGGATTAACCGGAACCTTCTTCATATACGGACCAAATCGGAACGTGGCACCGGTGCCAACCACGCCATACTGGTCTGTCTTCAGGCACATTGCGTTTACGAAAGTTGCAGCAGTAGCTGGTGTAATTGAACCATCTGCGTTCAGAATCTCACCGGGCAGTATATCATTGTGCTGAATCTTAAACAGCTCAACCTGCGAACGTACCGACTGCAGGTCACTTACTAAACTCGATTCCTTCGCCTCGGTGCTCGCACCGGTAAACTGAGGAATCACGATGGCAGCCAGGATGCCCAGAATGACCACCACAATCAGAATTTCCACTAATGTAAAACCTTTTTCAATTCTCATCTTTTTGCCCTTTCTACATTTCACCTTTTGTTTACTCTTGACATTAAGTATCAAATAAAAGTTTTGTCTGTTTTTTTCTTCTTCATCTAAGTTGTAAACACAATCGCAAGAATACTTAGTACACCCATCACAATCAAAATCTCAATTAAAGAAAAACCTCTTCCTTCCGTTCTCATCTTTCCTCCCCCTGCCAAGTAAAATTGCACGCTTCTGGTGCAATATTTTTTACAGTTAAATCTATCGGCCTAATCGAAACAGGACTTAACTGCACCTTTACTTTTCTGTGTGCTATGTGTTCCTCCAAATGAAAGTATTTCAAACATGCCTCTAAATAATAATACTTCAAGATTTTTACTTGGACACTCAACCAATAGTCCGAAAAACATATCGGATCGCTTTCTATAAGGTCTAAACAAGTATCCAAAGAAAATATAAGAAATAAAATTTACAGTGCCAAACTGTCAAATGAGGGAATTGTATTAAACTAACCGGATTTTCGGATTATAATGCCTCATCTTGTGAGGAGCATAGGGATGAAACAATGCATCAATATTAAGAGTCAATAATTAATGTAGTCAGGTGCGTTTCCGACGTGCACTTTCCTTTTGGTTTCGCCGGCGTGAAAAATCTCTATCCGGATGTAATTTACAGCCTTTAGGGCTGATTCGATTTTATCGGCCCACTCAATCAGAACGACCGACTGCGGCCGACAGTACTCGTCAAAACCGAGCATCTCGAACTCGGCAATTGAACTGAGTCGATAAGCATCTATATGGTAAATATCCAGCCGACCTTCATATTCTTTTACAATGACAAACGTGGGACTGTTGACCTGTTTACTGTCTTGGGCTCCTGCACCGGCTGCAATCCCTTTAATCAAATGCGTCTTGCCGGTGCCCAACAGCCCACAAATTCCTATAACTTCACCGCCTTTTAACTGTGAGCCAATCCTTCGACCAAGCTCTACAGTATCTTGCGGTGAATTCGAAATAATTCCAAAATCCATACTCACTGATTGAACACCATTTATCAGTTATCAATTACTTCAGATTGTCATTTTCCCAATTGGGCGGGATAGTAATAGCCCATTGTCTGAGCAACAACACCCAGCCGATACTGATGGTTCTGCATGAGGCACACACGCCGATCGGAAGCAGGTATCGTACTGGTGTAAATGCGAATCTCTCCTTTCAGGCTGGTAATCACCTCTTCCCGGTGGTCGCCCAAGCAATCGACTACCGCGATGACACGGCCTTTAATAAGTTGTATGTCCTTTCCGCCCCAATCACGAATCGCACCGGAAACTACCACCTCTTTCTGTGGGTCCGCATCCCACCAAACCGCGCGAGGGCTCAAGCTGCCACTCTCTCGAAATTCTATGAGCTTGCCCTTCGCGCTATAGAGCCATCGTTTCTTCAAATCTCTCTCGCCGGCAAAGACCTCCATACCCGGCGAGTCCGTGAGGATGTCACCGACCATTCCCTGGGCGTGAACGTGGCGGGTGGGTTTTTTGTGTGCCCAGAGTTTTCGGCCGGTCCTGGCGTCAACCACGCAAATTCCATCAGTTTGCTGGCGCGTTTCAAATCCGTAAAAAACCTCCAAGCCGGGATTTGTCAGGTCGATATCAGCAACGTAGCAAACATCGGGATGCCCCATCTCCAATGTCCAGAGACCCTTGCCGTTATCATCCAGCACTGCGGCACCGATTACCAGCTCGTCCCGCCCATCCCCGTCAACATCGGCAGTAATCAAGCCATGGGAACCCTGGCCGTGATACTTTTCTTTTTCCTGCGGCGACTCCCAGTACCAGATTCGATTGAAATCCTTATCAAGTGCCTGTGTCTTGATAAGATTATAGGTGCCCCGCTGCATAATCAGCGACGGCCTTTTGCCGTCGAGATAAGCCACTGTGAGAAAATTGCGGCAGTAATAGTTATAATCGGAAAATCCGTCCCTGCTCAGCCATTCGGTTTTGGCAACTACCTTGCCGGTTTTGCCGTCAATCTTAACCAGATATTCAGGCCCACTTTGGACAAGCCCTTTCTCGTCTCGCGGATCTGCCTCGCCGGCCTTGCAATAGACCTCAGCTTTACCGTCCCCATCGACATCATAAACTATCCAGGGCGAATACCAAATACCCGCCTCTATAGACCAGCCCATATCATAGCGCCACATCATCGTTCCGTCCAAACGATACGCTTCGAGCTTGTAGGTGGTGGTGCTTCGTTTCCAGTAGCCGGGCTTTTGATAAGGGTCAGTATTGAAATTCGGCTGCTTTATAACAAATTCATAAGTCCCGTCTCCATCCAGGTCGCCGATACCGACTTTCTGAAAATCATAATCCCCCTTCAATGGAATGTTCACATAGTATCTCGGAATTACACCTACGAAGTCGAGCTTTTCGGACTCCTTCAAGTCTCTATTCTTACTGAATCTGTAAATCGCGTAACCAGCCCTTGGCTCTGCTGCCGTTCGTTCCGTGTCAACGAAGCACGTTTGCCGATATGGCCGGCCTTTCGTCAGGTTCGTCCACTGACTCGGGACAGACAGGTCGGCAGACACACGCATAACCGTAAATGCCATATCAGGTGGATCATCGGCCAGCAGTCGCCAGCTTAAGAATACTGAGCCGTCCTCACGCTCAATAGCCACAAGTCCACGGTCTAGTTTTTCCATGCCGGACACGTCGGCAGCAATACTAAAAAGCAACGAAAATCCTATCACCCAACAAAACAATAATCGAGGTCTCATGATTCACGTCCTCCTTTCAAATGGTCGTATCCGGCGGCCTGCAAATCTCCAAGCACACCATCGGGCATCTTTATCTGCATTTTATTTGAGTCGGTAATCTCTCCGATTCGCGTAATCGGTATCGGTCCATCCCATCTCTTTAACAACACCTGACAATCTTCATTAGAAAGCGTAAAAAGCAGCTCAAAATCTTCCCCGTCGTTCAAAGCCGAACTCAGCGGATTTTCACCTTTTTGAGCCTCATCCGATATTGGAATTAGCTCCGCGTGTACAATAGCACCGACCTGGCTGGCGTGACAAATTCGGTTCAAATCGCTGCTGAGCCCATCGCTGATATCAATCATTGAATTCAGCGTTACCATTTGAGCTATTCTTATTGCCTCTCTGACTCTCGGCTCAAACTCCAAGTGCTTGCGCCTAATTGCGCCGCCCAGCGAGCCAGTCACACAGATACTATCGCCAATCTTTGCACCCGACCGCTTAATGGGTTTATTGCCCACCCTTCTGCTGAGCATCGCTACACTTACTGCCAACGGTTTCTTATCAGGCCAGCTCGTAATATCACCGCCCACAAGCGAACAACCAAACTTATCACCAGCGGCAGTAATCCCCGAATGAAGCTGCTTTAATTCTTCCCGGCCATACCCTTTTGGCAACGCAACAGAAACAACGGCAGCAACAGGCATTGTCGCCATCGCTGCACAATCGCTAAGACTGACCGCCACAGCTTTATACCCCACTTGTTTTATAGTTGCTTTTTGCAGGTCGAAATGCACACCCTCCAGCAGCATGTCCGTGGTGACAAGAACCGATGAATCTGTGCCCAATTGAACCTGGGCCATATCATCGCCAATACCGATGGGAAAATCAGCTTTTGACAGCTTGCTCTGTTGGGCAAACCAGGCTGTTATTTCATCTTCTGCCTGACTCATCGCTGTGCCAACTGTTTGTTCCAGTATGCAATTTGCTCTTTTGCCTGCTCAGGCCCGGCTGCGCCATCAGTAACATATTTAGCCACAACATTTGCGGCACCGATGCTTTTGTACACATCATCCTCAATCAGAGGCGAATACTTTTTGAACTCATCCAGGCTAAGGTCAGTTAACTTTTTGTTCGCTTTTTCGCAAGAAGCAACCAAGGACCCGACAATACCGTGAGCTTCGCGGAAAGCGATACCCTTGCCAACCAAATACTCAGCAAGAGCTGTTGCATCCAGAAATCCTTCTTCCAAACCCGCCGAAATCTTCTTCGTATCAAATTTTACATGTGAAACAATGGACTGCACCATATCCAGTGAAGCCTTGACCGTATCAGCCGTCGAGAAGATATGAATCTTATCCTCCTGCAAATCGCGATTGTAGCCTGTCGGCTGAGCTTTTAGAAGCGTCAGCACAGCCATTAAGGAGCCATAAACGCCGGCCGTCTTTGCGCGAATCAGCTCAAGCACATCGGGATTACGCTTCTGCGGCATCATACTCGACGATGTACAATAGCTATCATCAATCCGCACAAAGCCGAATTCATTTGAAGAATAAATTATCCAATCCTCAGCCAATCGCGAAAGATGAGTTGCAATAAGTGCACAATCGAAGATAAATTCAGCGCAGAAGTCCCTGTCACTGGCCGCATCGATACTGTTATAGCTGATATCCGAAAAGCCTAACTGCTTCGCTGTGCTTTTTCTATCTAACGGAAGCGTAGAGCCGGCTACCGCCCCACTGCCCAACGGCGAGATATTAAGCATTTGCCCACAGTTTTTTAGACGAATAAAATCACGCTCAAACTGCTCGACAAAACTCAGCAGATACGCAGCAATAACTATCGGCTGAGCACGTTGAAGATGGGTATAAGCAGGCATCACATCCTTAACATATTTCGACGCTAATTTAACAAATGCCTTTTGAAGGCCGGTTATCCTGCTTTGCAGAACTTCTATCTCATCCCGCATCCACAGTCGAATATCGGCAGCAACCTGGTCGTTGCGGCTTCTGCCGGTATGCAGCTTCTTTCCCGGCTCACCGATTTTCGCTACCAGTGCCGCCTCGATTGCCATATGAATATCTTCACACGTCTTATCGAATTTGAACCGCCCTTCTGCTATTTCCTGTGATATTTCGATAAGCCCGTCCTTAATCGCTTTCAGCTCGGCTTTCGCTATCAGCTTCTGCTCGGCCAGCATCTGCGCATGGGCAATTGAGCCAACGATGTCATACTTGTACAGCCGCTTATCGTAGGACAGTGACTGAACAAAATCGACCGTCAGCGGGTCCGGTTGACCTGCAAGCCTTCTCTCCCAGCTTTTTTTCAATTCGCCCATCGTATATACTCCAAATACTAAAATCCTTTACCTGGAAATGATACGACCCGCAGTAACCAGTGTCAAGCCGTCTGTTCTCCCTGAGCCTTGAAATATTAGTTACCAACGGTTATCCTATCTTGACGCAAGGTGTAAAAAAGCACTAACTGGATGGTTTTGAAAACCTATTGACCTTTGAATTTTTAAAGGAACAAAGAGCAGAAAAACACGCGAGAGCCAAAAACACCATAGGAAGCCTTGGATTCCCGCTTTCGCGGGAATGACAGATGTGCAAGTGTTATCAGCAGTCGTTCCATTATTTATTCAAAAAGCAGTAAATAAATCCCCCGATTGCAGGTCGCCCTTAGCGGTTTGTCGTCCACGGCTCAGGCAAGTCTTTTCCTGATGATATCCAACTTTCCAAAGCAAATAAGCTCATCGCC
>CAYVIT010000035.1:0-5910 GCA_964451425.1 uncultured Pirellulales bacterium | reverse complement strand
AGGCAAGTCTTTTCCTGATGATATCCAACTTTCCAAAGCAAATAAGCTCATCGCCCGAAAGAATTTTTCTGTTTGCAGCAGGATTAGGTATGGTATTTTCATCTCGAATTATAGCAAGAACCGTAATATCATCCTTTCTTAGCTCGGATTCCGAAAGCACTTTACCCACTATCGGATTTCCTTCAGAGACCTGAATTTTAGAAACGCCGTATCCTCCCGTCGCCAGTGCCAGCTCTTCACGTGACACAGATTTGATAATATCTTTTTTAATGATACGTTTTCTCAGGGCATCCGTCAATTTGCGAGCCAGTTTTGTATTTGTAAACACCTTGTAAATGATATAAATCGCAGCCACAATAATTATGAGATTTATCCATGGCTGCAGCCAGGGCGGGACGTAAGCCGGCACAAATGGTATCGACAGCTTTGTGGCCCGCGGCCGTATCGTGTTGGCAAAGGTTGCAATCATAGTAACAAAACCGGCATGTCCTAAAATGATGAGAACCGAAGCAATTCGCCGGCGTCTTGGATCTCCGGTGATAAGCTCAGCCTCTCTCGTTGTAAAGCCCGTAGCCGTAAAACACGATAGTGCCTGAAATTTTGCCAACGACCACTCAAGTCCCGTCAATTGAAAAGCAATCGCTCCGATTCTCACAATCACAAAAGATACGATAAGCACAATAATGAACAACAACAAATTCATAAGCTATTCTCCTTAAATCTGTGCGCTCCGAAACACTTCGACAGGCCTAAAGCCATTTTCTTCGCCTGAAAAAGACCAGCATAATCACCGCAACAACAGCCATAACCAAACATACAGCGGGATATCCCCAATACCAGTTCAACTCCGGCATGTTCCAGGGTGATTTCTCCGGGTTAAAGTTCATACCGTAAATTCCGGCAATAAACGTCAATGGTATGAAAATAGTCGCGATAATAGTTAAAACTTTCATTACCGCATTCATCTTGTTGCTGATGCTCGACAGATATATATCGAGCATCCCGGAAACCATATCCCGAAAACTCTCAACCGTATCTATCACTTGTATCGTGTGGTCATAGACATCACGCAAATATAAGCCGGTCGTTTCGCTGATAAGTGAAGATTCGCTTCTCTGCACACCGCTGATAACCTCCCGCAACGGCCATATGGACTTGCGCAGCGATATCATCTCCCTTTTCATGTTATGAATCAACTGGAGTGTCTTTTCCGTGGGATTGACAACCAATTTTTCTTCCATTGATTCAATTCTCTCTCCGAATTTCTCCAAAATTGCAAAATAACTATCCACTATGGCGTCGAGCAAAGCATAGGCCAGATAATCCGACCCCATTTTTCGAATCTTTCCCTTGGCATTTCGAAGGCGCTCCCTTATAGGATCGAACACATCACCGATACGCTCCTGAAATGATATGACAAAGTTTGCTCCGAGGATGAGACTGACCTGCTCGCTCTCAATATCCTGAATTTGTTCATTGTATTGAAGCATCCTCAATACAATAAAAATGTATTTATCGAAATCTTCATATTTTGGTCGCTGCTCGGTGTGCAGGACGTCTTCAAGAACAAGAGGATGGAGTTCAAACTGTTTGCCCAGCTTTTCTATGATTTCTACATCGTGAAGACCGTCAATGTTAATCCACGTTACCGTCGGCGTGGTCTTAAAGGGAAAACATTCTTCAATATTAGATACCTGCTTTTCCTGGAAATTCCGCTCATCGTAGTCGAGATAGCTAATCTTGACAGCTTCTACCTTTTGTTCTCCAACGTATACGAGTGTCCCGGGCGGCAAACCGGTTTTCTTCAAATGTTTTCTTGCTTTTTTAGCCATAACTATTTTCCTTTCCGGCGTAACTTAAGTAATTCATAAATGCTCCTCGAATTACCGGATTTTATCAAGGGGAATATCGCCTCGCTTGCAAATTTCACATCCTCTATCGAGTAAAAAGCCTTCGGATTAAATTTTTTAATGATAGCCACAACATCCTTAAGAGCGCTTCGTTTTATAACACTGTATATGATATGTACCTTACCTGTGGTACCATGGGCCGGAACAGCCGTAACTCCGTATCCTGAAGATTTAAGACTGTCCACCAGCGCAGATGCGTCCTGCCTCGTAATAATTTGCACTATCAATGTACCCATTGCCAGCTTTTCTTCTATCCACATACCCGTAAAATTCCCCGCCGCAAATCCACCGGCATAGGCAACATAACAAAAAACATTGTTTAAATTCTGCATCACCTTGCCGATTGCAACAAGCCAAATCAATATCTCAAAAAAACCAATTAAAGGAGCAAGATATTTTCGACCTCTCGAAATAAAAATTATGCGTATCGTTCCAAAGCTGACGTCAAACACCCTTGCAAAAAAAATTAAAACCGGTAATAATATAAATGTAAACGCCTCTGAATGAAAAAAGCTCATAGTGCCCTCATTATTCTTTCAGGTTATTTCCGACTGGACGAGAATTTGTGTTTGTTCCGCTCTTTTTCTTTGTCAAATCCCGGATTATTGAAAACGGGAAACTAACCATCTGGCGCAATCCCTCTACAGAAGAAAGGATCCGTACCTGGCTTGTTACCTCTGCAATAAGTTCCTGGGCCACCACTTTGTCCTCGACCTCACCAACCTCTTTCACCATTGCCAAGCGATGAAGTGAGTACAAACCGATTATGAAGGCAAAGAAGAAAAAGAAATCCCACTGCTGCAAGCTCAAAGTAGGCAAGCTAAACTCTTTAACCGGACCTGTGTATTTCAACGTCCACTCAAGCTGGCGACCCGCAAAAAAGTCGGCGAATTTGCCGCCCAAAACCGGGGCTATGCCGGCAGCCACAGAATTGACAATCGTGTTCGCAGCAAGATAAGTAGTGGCCTGGCCCTGCGGCGCCAACTTCATACTGATATTGCCCGAAGCCAAAGACACACCTGCCGAAGACAGCCCCATTACCACGTGTATCACAACCAAAAGAGGTATCGTTAAAAAGTATTTCTCCGGCATAGTTGTGAAGGTCCAGGCAAGAATCGATACGATAAACAGCGGCCCCGAAATTGCCAGTACCGACTTGTTGCTGAAACGATCCGTGTATCTTCCCCAAATCTTGAGGAACACGAAGTTCATAACCTGGCTCACAATCGAGAGACCTATGATAAATGACATGCTCAAGCCTAATCTCTTGAGCATATACACCATAAAAAACGGCCCGGCCAGATTGACCGCAAAGTTCCACGAACACATAAACACGATGAGCTTGCGGAAGTTCTCATCCCTGAAGGGTTGGCCCAGAAGTCTAAAAAATTTGGATTTGCCCTCCACTCTGGGCATCCGTTTCTCAGGCGTCCGTGCCAAAAAGTACAATCCAAGAGCACCCGATAAAAAGCCGACTAAAAACAAAATCGAATACCCCTGAATCTCAGCGTTCGGCAACAGCTTTTTCCAGTAGTCAAGATAAAACGCAGCAGCCAGGCTCAAGGCAATTCCAACACCCGTCGCTATTCGCATCCTTTTTGAAAAGAACGCCCCCAGCACGTTCTGCGGTATCAGGTCACGCATCCAGGAATTCCAACTGCAGCCGGAGATTGCGCCCAAAGCCGAAGCGACTATCATCGACACAAGTAAAACAGCCAATCCAATTTTAGCTCCGAACAGGAAAGGAATCAGGGCAATCAATAACCAGCACAACCGGCTTAAGGCGGCCGAGACAACAACTATTGCTCGTCTGTTGCGTATCTTTTCAACCAGAAAGATGGAGGGCAGTTGAAGCAACTGTGCCAATGGCCCGATTGCCGCCAACATGCCGATTACAAGATTGGAAGCTCCGAGCTTGATAGCGAAGGCCACCAAAAACGCCCCGCCGGTCAAAATGCCCATCGCCTGCGATGCTATCCCGTCTTTGATGACGTAACGCAGACCGGACTGAACCTCCGCTTCCGTTAGTTCATCTTTAACTTTAAAACGCATCGCTAACACATCCCTTTTTTGCTCTATGCTTGACTTTGAACCTGCTAATTTTTCAGGGCACGATTACACATGACACTGATATGTCAACCAGCCCGATTATTCAACCATTGCTAAAAATAAGTGCCTATTGATTAGCCGGGCTTTTTCGGTTTTTTGGCTTTACTCGGAACAATCTCTAAAGGGAAAGGCTCGGTGACAGAACCGGTGTAAAGTGTTAGGTGCGGGAATGGAATCTCAATCCCTTCAGCATCAAATCTTTCCTTAATCTCCTGCATAACCGAATTTCGCAGCTTAAAAAAGTCTGTTTTCACAAACCACACAGCAAACAGAAACTCCAGAGCGGAATCCCCAAAGTTCAAGAAAAGCACGAGCGGCTCAGGTTCATCCAGGCAGTATGGATTATTCTTCGCGATATCCAGCAGCACTGTCCGGACCTTGCTGACATCTTCCTTATAGGCGACACCGATGTTAATATCAAAACGTCTGATTGGAAAGCGGGTAATATTGGTCACTTGATTCTTAATAAGAGATTCGTTCGGTATTCTTACGAGCTGATTATCAAGGGTTCTGAGTTTTACAGAAAGCAGGTCAATGGACAGGACGTTACCCTTTGTATCATCAACTTTTATGAGGTCCCCCACCTCGAAAGGCTTTTCCGAAATCAGGAACAGTCCGCTGATAATATTTGAAACGCTGGTTTGTGAGGCGAAGCCGATGGCAATGCCGGCGATGCCGGCTGCACCTAAAAGCGCCGTCAATTTAAAACCCATTTGATACAATACTGATATAATCAGCAATATACTGCCAGAATAAAAAATTCCTTTCTGGATGAGCATACTGGCCTGTGGCGTAAACCGTTTCTTAACGGCTTTTCCTACAAGGGTACAAATGAACAAAAGCAGAGGAAAACCAAGACCTAAAAGCACTATGACTCGAATCGCCGAGTTAATATTCTCTGTTGTTATTAACTTCGACCAATTAATTCCTGTCAATAAAAGCATTGGATACACACCTCAATTACAGACACTTCACATCCCACTGATTAACCTGAAACTCCCGATGCTCCTTTTAAGAATAGTATCCTTAATAGGGGCGCGCGCCTCGCTGAGCATCTCACCGATTGGCTCAAAAGCAGGCCGCTTATTAGAGTAATCGATTTTACCTGCCTGGTCATCACCACGAAATGTTATGGTAACCTCATTTGTCCACAAATTCTTATCGCCACTGTATGTTTTCAAATGTACAACATGAACACATAACCGCTCAATATCAAGCTGCCTGGGACTGTTGTTGCGGATTTTAACAGGGCAGACAGCACGAGATGGATTCGTTTCAGAATCTTTTATTTGTCGACGAGCTCTACTCCGCAAAGAGTAACATAATTGGCCGGACATAGGGTCGCCAAACCATGTGTTTGACAAAATAAGCACAGGCACTTCACACAACTCAATTGGTTTCTTTTCGCCGATAAGTACCCGTACCCAGACTGGAATACTTACAAAGAACAGCGCTTCACGGCCTGTCGGGATGTTAACCGGCAACTCAGGATGTACGACTACTGGCCGATCCGGCATAATTGGCAGCACTTGAACGATATTTGTTTCTGCACCCACTATCCACCGGCCCCAATCTAATCCCTCGGATTCGACTCCATTTACTGCCGACGGTCCTGTCGCATCAACAATAGTGTCCGGCTCAGGCAAACGCTCAAAGGCGATGTGCAGCTCATCTTCAATTTTCCTGAACCATAGCAAAAGCGGCCCGATTTGTGACCTAAGAATTTCGCCCGACCCAATCTTGCTGCGATTCCAGATGTCCAATGCTCCCATCCAAATCACCTCATTACAACAACAGACTTAAAACTAACGGAGAAAAACGCGGATCAAGAAAACCTAAATAAGTAATGCTCAACCCACAGCATTCTCCCATCCATTAATTTTTCAAGCTG
>CAYVIT010000034.1:0-29027 GCA_964451425.1 uncultured Pirellulales bacterium | reverse complement strand
TTGGAAACGGCACTAGCTAATCATCGCCGGCAGCTCACTGTTTGAGGTTTTCTGCCCGCGTGATAATCTACGGTTTTATAATAAGCCTTATTTAACATCCGGTCTTATCGCAGAAGGAGCGTGATTAGTCAAGGATTTTCGGCGATAGTATTGTGACAGAGAAGTCCGATAATCTTATTCAAATCAGACCCGGCTGATAACAGAACCTGACACGGTGGAGTCCGGGCGTAATCCTGACTGACTTGAAAGTTCCAAAGAGCAGTTCCATTTCCGCTTCTTTATCGTCTACGAACACCTTCCAGCCCTGAGCCCAGTTATCGATAAAACTCAGATAACCATCTGTGGGAGTGTCGATTTCCCAGATAAGCTCATCGCCGGTATAGGAAACGAGTTGGCCTGGCTTCTGATAGCGGGCCGCGTCACGAAGAAACGATTGAACAGTAGGATGTTTGATGGATTTTGAAAAGAAAATCTTTCTGCCGTCTTGCACACCCAATAATACTCTTCTGGCTTCCAATTCACCTTCGGTTTCTTTGAGGAATTTGTTATATCGGCCGAAATACCAGGGCTCCATAACACCAACGCTGAAGTTCGGCCCTATGGATATCGAGCCATCGTGGTCGGTACGTCGATATCGGAATGAGGCTTCATTCAGTTTTGCTACATCCAGGTGAATACGGTTATTCTGCGTCCTGCCTGGACTTGAAGGTGTCCACATTCGGGCTCCAACATGCCGCATCTCAATAGTCGCAACAAGCACGAGGGCCGCAAGAACAACTGTCAGTACTTTGTTGGACTTCAGGCTAAACCGTTTGCTGAGAACCAAAAGGGAAAAAAGTATGATAAAAGCCGCCGCACCGTAAACGATAAAGTGCAGGCGCTGCTTAGACACGTGTGTGAAGTACTGAGTCCAGAGGGTATCGTGAATATTATTGCGATGAAGATAGAGCTGTATAACAAGAACAACTGCGTAGACTGCCGGGAGCACGAAAATAGGCGAAAATAAATATGAACGTTTTGTGAGGACAGGGGCCTTTTTACTGGAAAGCACCGATTCGAACGAGGCGTAGGCAATCGAGGACAGCCAGGCAAGAATCGGCACAAGAATTATATTCAACCTCCCCCAGACACGTAGGCTGGAAAAACCGGGCATATAATCCCAGAGCAACTTAAATAGATACGAGTAGCGCCCGTAACTGATGTAGGTAATAATACAAATCCAGGTGAGGAAAAACAGTTTGACCCAGAGATTGTGCGGCTGGGGCTGTGTTAGCATATTTCTTTTAGCGGCCCATGTTTCGTGGTCGTTAGCAGTTGTTCTGCCGCTCAGCCAATACAAGAGTATTAACAAAAGTCCTGTTATGCTAAAGAAATACCACCCCTCTGCAGATGCCGCAGGAGGATAAACCAGGGAGCCGACAGTGTCTTCGAAGTTGAACACATGTTGCGTAGAGTACTTGAAATCCTTTCCGGCACGGTCTATAGTTTCGGCCATAAGGCGTTTTATGCCGAGGATATAAGGGGCACAGACCAATAGCGTAGTGCTGCCAGCCACAACCATTGTGCCGAACGCACGTTTCCAGTTGATAGTGCAAGGCCTGAACAATCGCTCACGCAGCGGCTTGACCAGGAAAACGAGCATATATGGTGCAAAGAGAAACAGGCAATAGTAAACATAATAGGGATAGCCGCCGGTCAAGAGGCATATCAAAAACAGCGTCAGCAGAACCCCACCGGTCACAGCTTCTTTCAACGACTTACTCATCATGATTTTGGTCAAAGCGTAGAGGGCCCAGGGATACCAGGCTGCAGTGTGAACAGCGTTAGGGAATCTTGTAATTTCCGTGACCTTGAAGCTGACCGACATAACGAGTACGCCGAAAACAACAGCCCTCAGGTTGGAATTTATCAGCCGAAGCCACATAAATAACCCCAGGGCGAATATCGAAATGCCGAGAACCGTAAAAACCTGATGGTCCAAAGGGTCGTATCCTCCTGATATCTTATACCAGACGACCAATAAAAGGTTGAACGGATAGAAGGCTTGAGTGAATGGATTGGTGTAAAATGGATACCCTGCGCCTTCAGCCGGAGACCAGAGCGGGAAATGAAAGTCGGCAAGACAGGCTAACAAATAAACTTTATATTTGTAGTACAGCAAAATAAAATCGTTGCCCATAGCGGCGTATTGGCCGTTTATAGGGAAAACGTGACCAAACAGGTACAAGATAGGCCAGCAGAATACAGCCATGGGTAAAAGAAACCTTGGCCATAGATTCCTTTGTTGACGTAAGGTAGGCCCTTTATCCTTAGCGGCAGCTATCTTGCATCGCCTTCGGCGTTTGCTTGGCTTTCCAGCGCTCACTGTGTTTGGTCCTCCGGCTGGCCGTAGTCGCTGAGTTTCTGCTTCCTGACTCTGGGAGTATCTTGCGCTGTATGCACTATCATCGGAAGAAGCTTGGCGATAAAGGTGATTTCAGAAAATAAACATTCGTTCTTCACTGTAATAAAAACCCCAATAATTGATTTCCTGAGAACAGCAAATATATGAATAAGCCGCATACCACAACCGAGTAAAGCACGAAAAGTTTTTTTTCGAACACCCTCTCCGGGTCTTTGACGATAGTGTCTTTCTCGTAGGCCAGACGAAAGAACCACACGATGAATACGATGACAAATGGCAGAAACAACACCAGGTCAACACTGTATTTTATGCACAATGCGCCCAGCATAAACATAAACGCCGACAGGGATGCAATCATTGAAATGATAATTCTTTCCTCAGTATAGTGCTTGAAGCTTTTTCGGTATTCTGCAAGCTGGTCTTTGTCTTTAAAGAATCGGTATTCGCCGAATCTTTTCGATGCCATCAGAAACATTCCTAAGAACCAGAATCCGAGAATAAATGATGAGGGGACGAGTTTGTTCGACGGCGCGACGCTGTACCATCCAACAAGCAGCCTTATAGGGTTGTTAAACGATTCGGCGATAAAGTCCATATATGGCTTATCCTTTAGGCGAAGCGGCTTAACGTTGTATAGAATACCGCTCAACAGCAGCAGGAAAACGGATATGATAAGCATTGTGTTTCTCAGCGGCAGAACGATTGATAAACCGGCAATGTATAAGATAATCGAAATGATAACTACAGGCATGCTCGATATTTTCCCCGAGGGTATCGATCTGAGTTTTTTTTGTGGATGTTGTGCATCGTGCTCTACATCAAGAACCTCGTTTATCCCGTAGTTGCCGGATGCAACCAGGCATATGGAGATGAATGCACAAAGGATACCGACAAATGACTCTGATATGCCGATTTCAGTTATCTTCAGAGCCAGTAAGGCCCCCAGGAGCACGAAAGCATTTCGGTACCATCTTAGAGGCCTAAAAACATTTAAGAGTATTTTTATCAATTTCCTTCACCTCAGTTTTATTCACAAAAAACGCACGGTTCGACATCTCGATGAGCGGGCGGTCATCAGGAGAATCGGTGAAGACGTCGAAACCAACAGAAATTTCATCGACGACTTTTTTCTGTAAAAACTTGACCTTGTTTATGCCCCAGCATGTTTCGAAGTTTTCCAGGTTCTTCATATTATTGGCAATAACAGCGAAATCGTTTAGCTGTCCTGATACAACATTTTCAATTAGCGTCGTCTCGGAAGCCGAAACTATAAAAATCTTCGAATAATTCTCATTCAATCTTTGCAGTAAACTGTGATTTAAATGGTTTTTGAAATATGCGATGTATTTGTCGAATTTACGTTTATCTAGGCGTTCTATTAACAATAACAACCGCTTTTTGAATAAATTTCGCATGTGTAACTGCCTTTTTGTTTTGAGAGCAATACTCCAGAACAAAAGGACGCCCAGTGAGAAAAGTACGGGGTCCAGATAATATTTTTCCTTTAACAGGACGTATTTCAACGAGTCTATATTAAGTATCGTCCTGTCGAAGTCCACGACAGCTATTTTTTGCATATCACATATACCCACGAGTCGAAGGTGTTTAATTTAATGCAAAAAGTCAGCTTGTCCAGAGTGATATAGGACTTTTTGAACAGTAGCTTCTGAAAGCAATCTATGAGATAACTAATTGGGAACGTCCAGTAGAAAAACGCCCTCTTTATTATCTTGAATCCTGCGGCATCCACAAGAGCATTGAAAGACCTGTCATCCAGATAATACAAATGGGGGGTCCGAATGTGCCACCATTTTTTCCCGAGCAATCTGGCGGCAAGACTGTTTTTGTTTGGCGTACTTACTATGACAATGCCGTCATCGGTCAATAATTGAAAGACCTTGTCCATAAAATGCTTCACTGAAACCACATGTTCAATCACATCCAGCGCCAGAATTACGTCATATTTCCGGTTTTCGGAGATATCTTCGTAGCCGATATTGTCGAGAGCAAGCCCGTATTGTTCTTTAGCAAACTGACAGAACTTTTTGCTCGGTTCCACCCCGTGAATGTGGTTGAATTGGTGCTTAAGGATGTCAAGTAATCCGCCGCTGCCGGCCCCTATTTCAAGAAGACTTCCACGATTTTTGGCAAATTTGTCGATTAGCTTGATAGCCTGACGATAATTTGATCTCCCGCGAATATCGGATGTTGCCAGGTAGGATTCGTCATCCACGCTTGCGTACAACTTAATGAGGTCCCGGCTTTCAAGTATATACTTGGGCTGAACCAGCCCACAATTCCGACATTTGACTGTCTCAATGCACCGCCCGTAGTCCTTATCGGTAACCTTGAAGTCGGCGGACGTAAGCTCTTTAAAGCTGATGATATCTTTGCCTATCGGGTCGTTTAGTAGTTCATCACAACCACAGATATCGCACTTGTTCATTTCCTGCATAGTGGCAGCCCTGCGCCGTGTTTCGCTTTGCCTATCATGGCTTGTTAAATGTTACGACTTTTTACAATATCGAATTTAGATATAGCTGGTCAGCCTCTGAGAGCCTGATATCGGCCTTCTTATCAGAACATCAGGATTTAGTCAAGCTTTTTTGATTCTTCAAGAGCCGGCGCTGTTTAGATAAATGTCACTGTGAATCCGAGCGTACTGTATCGTGTAAGGGGAAGCGCTGTCTTAAAATTTTTTGCCAAAACGACGGCCGAGTCGGGTGCGGTGGTTAAGTTGCAAAATTTTTGGCAAAATTTGGAGTATTTTATTGACAAGTGTCGATATTGCTATAGAAAATAGTGATTGCATTGGGCAGTCATGTGCATGGTGTGTTAAGTTTTTTCAGGGTTCTTGTCCACAGTTATTCTGCTTAAGTCGGAGAACGGGAACCTGCCAGGGATGGGACAATGTCAAATCAGCCAAGGGTGGCAAAAGTTTTGGCGACACTGCTGGTTTCAATGACCGCCGGGGCGATAGTTTTAATAGCCCTGGGTGATAATTCTCCCTCTGCCGGTCTGTTTTCCCTTTCAAGCGATTATCTTCAACATTTTGAGCCTGTCGAAAAGGCTATTCGTTCTCGTGCATCTCAATCCCCCGAACGGTGGGGTCGCATCGAAATTTACTATAGCGGCACGAAAGCCGGTAATGTCGAACAGTTAGCCTCGTTGGCCGGCTTGGCCGGTGCCCAGGATATCAACTGTCATTTTGTCGTCTGTAACGGCCTCGGCGGCACTGACGGCCAAATACAATCGACCGAGAAATGGCAGAGACAGTGGTCAATCATACCCGGCCGAACCTGGTACGGCAGCGGTCAAACTATCCGCATCTGTGTTATAGCCGACGGCAAAATCGTTCGACCGACCGATTCCCAGAAACGAAGGACAAAGGTGCTCGTGGAGGAGCTGCGCAGAAGTTTTGGCATTCAGGCCGAATCTGTCTATTACCCCAGTGATTGGTGATAAGAGCCGCTGAGCAGGATAGCGGGATGGTGTGCCGGTGTGCTGTGCTTATTTATTAAGCGTTTTTTGCCGCCCAAATTTTCAAAAGGCCGAAGTTTTTCTTCTCTGTCAGAACCACCCACGCCCGCCAGTCCTTTTTGTTGATTCGCACGGGCTCTATGGTTCTTACATCCCTCAGCCAGACCAGAAAGCCAAACTTACAATCCGCCTTGCTGTGCCAATATTCGTCGGGGCCCTGGATATAGCTGTTGTATTGCTCTTTTATTTCGGCTATTTGTTTTGGAATCAGGTTCTCGAAGTTTTTGACCGCCTCTACGGTGGCCATCCCGCAGACCGGCCCGCTGCTTAGTTTCAGGAAGAGTATATCGCCGGGCAGGACCCGGCCAAAGGCGTATCGCCTTGTCATGCTAAAGCGTGATTCGACGCGTTTTCGACCATCCAATATCGTCTCCAGGTAAGGCTTCTTCAGGATTACCAGATGATAATTTGCCATAATGTCGACCTGCCGGCTGTAATTACAACTTGGGACTTCTCTTATTTGCCTGATCTATTTTGATGGAGAGCCGGGCTAATTCATTTTTGACCTGGCCCACACTTTGAAAAAGAATCGTGTTTACCCCGACTTGTTTTGCACCGTTTATATATTCTTGTTTATCGTCTATAAATACTGACTGCTCTGGCCCAGAGCCGAGTTTTTCAAGAGTCAGTTCATAGATTTCCCTGTCCGGCTTTTTCACGCCCTCAAGGCAGGAAAAGACCGCTACGTCAAACATCTCGTATCGCTGCAGGTGAAAGTGTTGCATAGCAGGCACTTCCGTATTGGACAAAACAGCGGTTTTGTAGCCATTTTCCTGCAGCGAAGCAGCTATTGAAAATATGCCGTTTCTCGGTACATAAGCAGCTTCAAAGGCTTCAGCCCATAACGAGGGATTTTTCGGCTTCGGCACGTTTAATTCGCTGCATATCTGTTCCCAGAATGTATCTTCGCAAATCAGACCTTTCTGGAAATCATCGGCGAATTTGCTGTGTGCTTTTATATAGTCTTTTCTTGTTACGCCCAGGGCCTTGGCGCAGTACCGCATCAGGCCCGGAGCCGGGTCGTCTATCAGCACCCCTCCCCAGTCGAATATGACGGATTTTATGGTTTCCATCGCAAGTGGCCCAGCCGTTGCGTATTTTTATTACTTTGCCTCAAGACGATACAAAGCTTCAACTTACATATCAAGAATATTTACGACCGTTTGGCCTTTGACGAACGGCTGTTAAGAGTCTATAATCGAAAAACCTTTCTAATTATGAATTATGGAGATGAGATTATGGAATATGCGTTTGTTTTCGCAATTGGAGTGATATGTGGTGGCTTTCTCGTTTTTCTTTTGAGTCATAAGGAGATTAAGCAGCTTCGATCAGGCATAGGGCAAAAAGAACAGCAAATCTCTCAGCTCCAAGAGGAATGCAAAAAACTGACAGCTGATCTCGCTAGGCTTAATGAACAGCAGAAAAGTGCGGAAGAGAAGCTTACTTTGTTGAACGATGCGAAGGAAAAACTGTCTGACACTTTCAAGGCTTTGTCTTCGGATGCCCTCAAGAGTAGCAATGAGGAATTCCTAAAACTGGCAAGAAGTACATTAGAGAAATTTCAGGAAGGTGCAAAAGGGGACCTGGAGAAGCGGCAGCAAGCTATTAACGAACTTGTTAAACCTCTTAAAGACTCTCTGCGGGAGGTCGACAGCAAAATCGTAGAAATTGAAAACAAACGTTCAAAGGCTTATGGAAGTCTTACGGAGCAGATAAGGGGTCTGGCAAAGTCGGAAGGGGACTTGCAAAAGGAAACACGCAATCTGGTAACCGCGCTGCGGAGACCGTCTGTCCGGGGCCGATGGGGAGAAATGCAGTTGCGGCGCGTGGTAGAAATAGCGGGTATGGTGGCACACTGCGACTTTGACGAGCAGAAAAGTGCTTTTGAGGAAGGTAATCGAACGCGACCGGATATGATAATCAATCTTCCAAATGGTAGAAGTATAGTTGTTGACGCGAAAACACCTTTGGAGGCCTATCTCGAATCTCTGGAAGCGGTAGATGAGGATACACGAATAAAGAAACTCAAAGACCATGCCCGTCAAGTTCGCACACATATAAGGAATTTGGCGGCTAAGAGTTATTGGGAGCAATTCCAGCCGACCCCGGAATTGGTAGTTATGTTCCTGCCGGGTGAGATGTTTTTCAGCGCCGCCCTCGAACAGGAACCTCGGCTAATCGAAATCGGGGGCGATAAGCAGGTTATCTTGGCTACTCCGACTACGTTGATAGGTCTGCTGCGTGCGGTCGCGTATGGGTGGCGAGAAGAACAAATCGCTGAAAATGCGCAGATTATCAGTAATTTGGGGAAAGAGTTGTACGATAGAATCCGCACCCTTGTTGCGCATTTCAATGATGTCGGGAAAAATATAAACCGAGCGGCAGATGCTTACGAAAAAGCGGTTGGTTCATTGCAAAGACGAGTGTTGGTCAGTGCTCGTAAGTTTCGGGAACTTGGTGCGGCAACAGGGGATAAAATAGAAACGTTGCAAACGGTAAACCGGAGAACAAGAATGATTCAGGCGGGTGATGAAGTTCAGAGCGAAGCGAATAATGAGCAGACAGGGGATGAAACTTCAAGTAATGGTCGTCAGAATGCGAAGAGTACGATTGCTGGAAAGAAAGGCGTCCCAGGATCGAACCCGAATAATGAAAACTCCACGTGAAATGTGGGATTAAATAGAAATATTTTGCCTGCGGTTTTATCGCAGGTTCGTGGTCTGTTGTTTTTTGGAGTTATATCGAAATGAGTGATATTTATGATGTTATTATTGTAGGGGCCGGACCGGCCGGGCTGGGAGCAGCGCTTTATACAGCCCGTGACCGGCTAAAAACTTTGATACTGGAAAAATTTATGCCCGGCGGGCAAATCATTAACACCGATAGAATAGAAAACTACCCCGGCATTGAGCGTATTGACGGTATAGGATTGATTCAGGGCATGCAGAAGCAGGCTGAGAGCTTCGGTGCCGAGATAAAGACCGGCTGCGAAGTGACCGGCTTGGAAAAATTGCAGGATGGCAATATCGCTGTTTATTGTGATGAGGATAAATATGTTGGCAGGGTTGTGATTCTGGCACTGGGCAGTGTTTATCGCAGTCTTGGCGTCCCCGGCGAGAAAGAATTTGCCGGCTCAGGTGTAAGCTACTGCGGCACCTGCGATGCGCCTTTCTTTAAGGGAAAGCACGTCGTCGCTGTTGGGGGCGGTAATACGGCCGTTGAAGAAACACTGCACCTGATCAAGTTTGCCGATAAGGTGACGATGATACACCGCAGGGATAAATTCAGGGCGGCCAGGGTGCTGGTTGAGGAGCTTCTGGAAAAAGCCAACGAGCCCAATTCCAGTTTGATTATTAAATATAGTACCGTGGCAACGGCTATCCAGGGCGAAGGTAAAGTCCAATCGGCCAAATTAAAAGACGTTAAAAGCAATCAGGAAAAAGACTATCCCTGCGATGGAGTATTTATATTCATTGGTATGGTACCTAATACCGGTTTCCTCAAAGGTTTTGTGGAGCTCACAGACAATGGTTTCATCAAGTGTGACGGCGCATATCTTCGGACAAAAGTGCCGGGCGTATTCGTGGCCGGTGACTGCAGAGTCGGGGCCGCTATGCAGTTGGCCACGGCTGCCGGGGATGGCGTCGTTGCTGCGATGATGCTCAAGCAGTATTTCAGAGATGCAAGCTGGTGGAACGAACCAGTTAGTGATTTGCTTCTGCCGGGAGGATGGTAAACTAACAAAAGACGAACAAAATCTTTGCAAAATTGGTTGGCATAAAGCGGCTGAATCGGGTATTATTACAATGCTTTGGACATTCTGAGTCGGAAAAATCTTTGTTGAAAGGATAATATAATGGCTGGTAACGTAATTGAGCTAAATGACACTACTTTTGATGAGACCGTTCATAGCTCTGATGTACCGGTGCTTGTTGATTTCTGGGCACCGTGGTGTGGGCCCTGCATTATGATGGCTCCCATTATCCAGGAAATCGCGGATGAATATGCAGGAAAGGCCAAGATTTGCAAGCTGGATACCGATGAGGCCCGCGACAGCGCTATGGAGTTCGGCATAAGTGCGATACCGACTACTATTTTGTTCAAAGGCGGCCAAGTGCAGAAGAAGTGGGTTGGCTTAACCAGCAAAAAAGACCTCAACGCGGCGATTGGTGAGCTGCTGTGACAGCACTCTTTTTATTTTTTATACAAGCTCTGTCCGAATCGCGGCTATGTCGGCCGGGCAAAGTAAATTATATCGGAGGCAGAAAAGCCAACAGGCAAATTAAGATGCTTGAATCAGCGAAAGAATGATTTTGAACCTGTTCGTTGAATTACGAAATGATTTACGAAGACTTGAAAGGTAAAAAGGTTTTAGTCACCGGCTCCAGCAGTGGAATCGGCTCAGTAACAGCAATAATGTTTAGTGAGCAGGATTGTTTCGTAGGAGTCCATTATTTCAGGACAAAGGAAGGTGCCGAGAAAACTCTTGAACAGGTTAAGAAAAGCAGCGACGGCCTCTTGCTTCGCGCGGATGTCCGTGTGCAAAAGCAAGTCAATGAAATGGTTGAGCGCTTCGCCAAGGAGGCTGGCGGTATCGATATTCTCATAAATAATGCCGGCTCACTAATTGACAGGCAGCCCTTTGAAACCGCAACTGTCCGGTATCACGACGATGTGTACGCTACTAACGTCCTCAGCATCCTTTTGGTGACACGGGCGGCGTTACCGTATCTGAAAAGTAGCAGAGGCAATATTGTTAATATCGGCTCTGTTGCAGGTCATCACGGTGGAGGCGTCGGCTCGGGAATATATGCAGGCGCGAAAGCAGCGGTTGCCACTGAGACTATTTCAATGGCAACGGAATTTGCTCCGTATGGCATTCGGGTCAACAGTGTCCTGCCCGGATTTATTGAGACACGTTTCCATGAGCGGTTCAGTTCCGCTCAGCGCAGAAAAGAAGTTGCCGAGCGGACCCCGCTTGGCAGAAACGGTACTGCCGAGGACGTAGCAAACGCTATACTATTTCTGGCAAGCGATGCCGCCGGCTTTATTACCGGTGAGTACATCGCCGTCAATGGCGGTTTATACATGAGGGCCTGAAAACAATCCTTGCTGTCAATAGTTCGTTTCTTGTATATAAGTGCTTGTGGGAGTAATAGAAAGGGTGGAAAAACAACACTTCGTGGTAGATATACCGATGGATAGAAGGAATTTCATCAAGAACAGTGTGGGTGCTCTGGCGGGCTTGCTTGCGGTGGGTACGGGCAGCAGCTTGGGTGTGAGAAGCAATGAAGAAGAAGCAGTCCGGTGGGCTCTTTTGGCTGATACGCATATCTCGGAGGTTCTCAGCGATAATTACCGGGGCTTTTATCCCTATCAGAATCTGCTAAAGGTCATTCCCCAAATTCTCTCTAATCTGCCGGATGGCGTTGTCATTGCCGGTGATCTGGCCCGGCTGGAAGGCAAAGTAGGGGATTATGCCAATCTCAAGAAGCTATTAAATCCGCTTGCTGAAAAGAAACCGGTCTTTATGGCACTTGGCAACCACGATAATCGGGATAACTTTCTTCCCGTTTTTAATAAAATTGCGGGCGAAAAACAACAAGCCGGAGGTAAGCACGTAGTGGTTGTCAATAAGCCACCCATCCGGCTGATTATCTTGGATTCTCTTTTTTACGTTAATAAAGCGCCGGGGCTGTTAGGGAAAGCGCAGAGACAGTGGTTGGAAGACTATCTGGGAAACTGCGACGATACGCCGACTATTCTTTGTTTTCACCATACCTTGGGAGACGAGGACGGTGATTTGCTGGATGTGCCAAGACTCTTTAACCTTATTAAGCCTGTCCGCAAAGTTAAGGCTATTCTTTATGGTCATTCTCATGAATACGGGTATTCGGAGTTTGAAGGGATTCATTTGATTAATCTTCCGGCAATGGGCTATAATTTCAGCGATACCGAGCCCATCGGCTGGGTGGAAGCTCGGTTGACTGCCAAAGGCGGCGATTTTACATTGCATGTTGTGACTGGTGACAAAGACAAGGACGGATGTGTAACAAAGCTTACCTGGCGGACATGAAATCCTGAGAGAAAAGCCCTTGCAGTCTACCGTGCTTTTTGGGTATGATGTTTTTTCAGACAGGACTTTTACACGTTTTAGCCTGTTAATTTCATCTAAAAGATAAGGAATAGGACGGTCTCTCAATGCAACTTTCTGCACGGATGCAAAAGGCTTCCAAGCCCGGCCCTTTGCGGGCCTTGCGGGAATCCGGTAAAATGCGTTTGGGTACCCCGAAAAAACAGTGGGTCATCCAGCCTACGGACGACCGTTCTGCTCAGCTTGCCAAATCATTGAAGGTTTCTCCTCTTTTGGCACAGGTTTTAATCAATCGTGGCATAAGCGATGCCCGAACTGCGAGTATTTTCCTAAGGCCGAAGCTGACCGAGCTTATCCCACCCGAACAAGTGCCGGGTGTAGGGACAGCAGTCCGCCGACTAAAACAGGCAATTAACAACAAGGAAAAAATCTCCGTCTATGGTGATTATGATGTGGACGGCATTACCGGTGTCGCAATTCTCTGGCAGATATTAACTCTGCTCGGCGCTCAGGTTGATTACTATATTCCTCATCGAATCGATGAAGGTTATGGCCTGAACGAAGAAGCTGTACAACAGTTGGCCAAAGATGGCTCAAATGTCCTGATTACCGTTGACTGTGGCATTACGGATTTTAACTCTGCAAAGCTCGCTGAAAAGCTGGGAATTGAGCTTATAGTTACAGACCATCACCAGCCGGACACAGAGCTGCCGAAGGCCGTGGCTATTCTCCATCCGGCACTGGATGAGGCATACCCGAACCAGGATTCATCCGGGGCGATGGTAGCATTCAAGCTCGCCTGGGCCATAGCAAACGAGTTTAATGTCGGCACGAAGCTGGAACCGAAATTACGCGAATTTATGATAAACGCGACCAGCCTTGCTGCTATGGGTACCGTCGCCGATGTCGTTCCGCTTCGTGGTGAAAACAGGGTGCTGACAAGCTATGGACTAAAGGCACTGCCCCAGTGTAAGCTGCCCGGGATACAGGCCTTGATTGAAACGGCTGGCTTGACGGGGCAGGGGCTTGATAGCTTCGATATTGGCTTTCGGCTTGCTCCAATGTTAAACGCTGCAGGACGGATGGGACACGCCCGCCTGGCCGTCGAGCTATTGACAAGTGATAGTGAGATTCGCTCCATGAAAATCGCCGAGTATCTAAAGGAGCAAAACAAACAGCGCCAGCAGTGCGAACGGAAAATTTTCAAGCAGGCCTGCGAAATGGTGGCCCGGCTTGGCCTGAATCACCCCGACAAAAAGAGCATCGTGCTGGCAAACCAAGATTGGCATGGTGGCGTGTTAGGGATTGTGGCCTCACGAATGGTGGATAAATTTTACAGACCCACGATTATGTTATGCGTCGAGGAAGCAACTGCTCAAGGTTCCGGCCGGTCGATACCCGGCTTTTGTTTGCTGAGCGCAATCAGAAAATGTTCACAGCATTTGACTAAGTATGGCGGCCATAAAATGGCGGCCGGAATTACAATGGACTCTGCAAAAGTAGAGAAATTCGCAGCCGAATTCGAGGCCTATGCAAGGAAAAACCTGGACGAAGATAATATTGTTTCCAAGCTTCATATAGATGCAGTGGCCCCGTTAAGTGAGTTTCGCAAAGATACTGTTGACGAGCTGCAGTTGCTTGCCCCGTTTGGCCAGGGCAATCCTCAGCCGGTCTTCGCTGCGAAGGGCGTTCGCCTTGCTTCCCCGCCGAGAAGAGTCGGCATAAAAGGCGACCATTTACAGCTTGCGATAACCGACAACACGGCTGCTGTTCGCTGTATCGGTTTCCGGTTCGGAAAATTGGAGAAGAAGCTGCTTGAGCATGAGTACTTCAATGTTGCCTATCAGCCCCAGATAAATACCTATAATGCAAACACAAGTGTCGAATTTGTTATTACCGATATTCAGTTTGAATAAAGCGCGGGCATAGAACGATAGTTCTTCATTAGAAAATATACCTTTTATAAATAAAGGTAAGTTCTTGGGTTATGAATCATCCTCGGACATATTCACCGGGTTTTGTGATAAAGAAGATTGCCGTTTTATTTATAATGTCGGCCTCAATAGGGATGGGTGCTTACCTCGGTAAAATGAGCCTTGAGCAGGTTTTTGTTCTCTGTGTTTTTTCAGGCTCAATCCTCGGAACATTGCTCTTTTGGGATTTCAGATTGGCGTTCGTCTTTACTGGCGGCGGAATACTTGTGCTCACTCGCAGCGTTGGCGTCAAAAGCTTTATAGAATATGCTTCTCTCGATGTTATTGTATTTCTGATAGGGATGATGATAGTGGTCGGAACGATTAAGGAGGCGGGTTTCTTTTCTTGGCTCGTGAAAAGACTGTTGGCGATAAGGAGCCTCGGCGGCTTTGGGCTTTTCATCATTATCATGATATTGTCGGCCGCTCTGTCGGGATTGACCGGTGAAGTCACCTCCATTATTGTGATGGTAGCAGCAATACTTGATATTAGTGATCTGCTTGAGATAGACCCGGTTCCTTTGATTATATCTTCTGTGATGACTACCAACATTGGTTCTGCTTCAACTCTCTTGGGCAATCCTATTGGAATATTGATCGCCTTAAGAGGAAATCTCACGTTTGAAGATTTCTTAACGCAGGCGCTGCCCTTATCGGCGCTTGTCCTCGCGGCGGTTATCCTGACCCTTTGTGTTTGGTACCGGAAATATATCCGGGATATTACTTCCAAGCTCGTCCTGCTCGGCAGGGGAAAACGAACATCTCACGATATTGCCTTCGATTCAAAGAAGATATGCAGCATTGTGCTTTTCAGCTTAATGATCATTCTTATCGCGATGCACAAAAGGCTGGAAATGGTACTCGGCATCAGGGAAAATGAATTGTTGGTTGTTTTGCCGATTATTTTCGCCGGTCTCTCACTTCTGTGCTGCCGCGGCAAGGCCCTGTTCTGTATCGAGCATGAGGTGGAGTGGAAATCACTTCTGTTTTTTATGTTCCTCTTTGCGCAGGCCGGTGTTGTTCAGGCATCGGGCGTGGCCCAGTTCTTGACAGAAAAGCTCCTTGCTCAAATTGGAAGTCACCCGAAAGTCCTTGTAGGCGTCACCTTATTTTCGAGCGGTATTCTCTCCGGTATTCTTGATAACACCGTGGTGGTTGCATCTTACATTCCCGTCGTTAAAAACCTTCACTTGATGGATTCTTCTTTGCATTTGTTGTGGTGGGCTTTATTGTTTGGTGCCTGTTTCGGGGGCAATATTACGGCTATTGGGTCCACGGCCAATATCGTGGCTTTGGGAATACTTGAAAAGGAACGGAACATAAAGATTAATTTTGTCGGATGGCTGAAACTCGGCCTGATTATTGGTCTTGTGAGTATGGCAATTGCGTATTTAGCCCTGTTATGGGTGCCGATTTTCCCGGCTTAAAAAGGTTTTGCGATTTTTATTTTTTGTTTTACTTGTCCGAGTGGGGAAATTATGAGATTTTTGAGCAGTTTGTTTCTTGTTGTTTCGGCGGTTATTCTCATTGGCTGTGCCGGAACTGAACCGGATTTAAAAATTCAGGTCTCCGACGGTGCAAATCCCTGGACGCATCTGAACTTATACAATAATCCCAATAATTTCCAGTTTGCCATTGTCTCCGACCGGACCGGCGGACATCGGCCAGGCGTCTTTGCGGATGCCGTGGAAAAGCTGAACCTATTGAAGCCTGAATTTGTTCTCTCTATTGGTGATTTAATTGAAGGTTACACCCATGACGAGGCTGAAATAAATCGCCAGTGGGACGAGTTTGATAGTATTGCCAATAAGCTTCAGATGCCCTTTTTTTATGTGCCCGGAAATCACGATATCAGCAACGCCGCAATGGCCGGGACGTGGCAGCAGCGCCTCGGCTCAAGCTATTATCATTTTCTTTATCGCGATGTCCTGTTTCTTTGCCTTAATACTGAGGATGGCTCTTCCCGCTGGCTCGATGACAAGCAGATACAATATTTCCAAAAAGTGCTCAAGGAAAACAGCAATGTCCGCTGGACACTTGTATTTATGCACCAGCCGATGTGGTTTAGCGAAAGCAGAGAAAATTGGCAGCAGTTCGAGGAGTTGTTGGAGGACAGGCCCTATACTGTTTTTGCCGGGCATATCCACGTATACAGCAAATCTATACACGAAGGCTGGCGGTATTACCTGTTGGCTACAACGGGTGGGGCCGGCAAGGGCCGGTCGGGCCAGCCGGCAGGTCTTGCCGAATGTCAGTTTGACCATATAGTCTGGATAACTATGACCGATGAGGGGCCGGTCGTGGCAAATCTCTTGCTTGAAGGCATCCTGGACGATGAACCTTGCCCGGCTCAATAAAATTCACATCTCGTATGAGAAATAGGTTATGCCTGGAGTTACTACCTTCTGCTGATTGTCACCTTTTCAATCTTAAACTGGCCCAGTATGCTTGCCATATTGAGAAAGTCCGCCGGCTCCCCGCCGCCGGAAGCAAGAGCGATATGTCCGGCGTCGTAGCCGCCCCGCCCCGTACCCTTAAAGGCAGCGTCCAGTCCCACCCATTTACCGCCGACATACGCCTGGGTCCAGGCATGGCCGCCGAAGCCCTGAAGGCCGGCGAAATCATCCACATACGCGACCCCAACGACTACCTGGGCCGGTATTCCAACAGCCCGGCACATCGCCGCCGTCAATACCGCGAACTCGCTGCAGTCACCCTGCCTGCTGGCCGCAACCTCTGCCGCCGATGCGTAACCGACCGACAGGCTTTTGTTTTCAATGTAATTGCCAACAAACGCTTCGATTTTTTTGACGGCCTCACCTGCATCTTTAGTCCGGCCGACAGCGCGACGGGCAAGCTCAATGATTTCTTTTTGGTCACTTTGTAGAAACCTTGTTGGTTTTGTGGCCTCAAGAATTGTTTGGTCACTGCCTGTATAAGGGAAATTAACCCCTGCAGGCGCTGAAACGGGCTCGACTGTAACGATTACTTTATTGTTGAGCCGTTGCACCTTTTGATTGTCGTTGGAAGGTATTGTTAACTTGGCTGTTTCTCTGGTCGCAGTTATATGGTAGGTAATGGACTTGACCGAGGCAAGATTTCCCAGCGGCTCCGGGCTGCGCACGAACATCTTGTCAACCAATTCCAGCACGTCGTTTTCGCCTAATGCAAACTCCTTTGCGCAGGCGACCATCTCAACTTGCAGTCCAGCCACTGGCATAACATTCTTCTGTGTTCGCAGGTTCTCGTCAACGTAGTTGATGCTGACCATCTCACCTGACCCGGGTATGTTGAGCGTTGTCGTCACCTCTGTTAAAGCCACGACACGGCCTAACAGGTCGACGTTTTGTTTCGTCCCGACTTGTATTTTAGCCTCAAGGGCGTCAAGGATACCCGGACTGAAAATCTTCGCGGTATACGCCGAGCCTTTTTTCAGGCCTTTTTCCAGCGTCAGCAGGCGCAGGCCTTCTGCCATAACAGCTCCGTTCGGCCATTCAAGTGTGCTTTTCTGCTCGGCTCCCATCGACGTAGTCGTGATGTTTACCGTGCCCTGCTCGTCCACGGTTCCAGTTACGTGCATCGTCATAATACTCATATCCTGCGCGACTTCAAAACCAAGCGGTTTGCCGTCGGTGGTCTCGATGCAGGTTTCCGTCATGTTTATGGTAATCGGAATATCGGCCCGGCTTATTGTAATGCTGACCTCTTCAGAGGTCGTTACATTCCCATCAGCCACAAACCGGCTCTGTATGGCATGGCCAACCTTCATACCTTCCATAAATACGGCGAAATACTCTATCTCGTCTGAGGCGGCTTCATCTGGTACCAGCCTTTGGCGGGTCGGAGCTTTGTCCCGCACGGGTTCCTCTAATGTTGGTTTTTCTCGTAAAGGCTCCTCTGTTGGGGCCTGTTCTGGTGCGGCTTCCTCCGCGACAACGACAGGTTTTTTCGGCAAAGTTTCCTCTTGCACGGGTTCCGGCTCTTTTTTACAGCCTGTTGCTGCTAATATCAGGACTAAATATATGCAAAGTAGGTATCGAGTTCTCATAATGTAGTTCCTTTCGTAATATGGGCATCGGATTTTTCAATAAGTTTGCCGTAACCGATAAGTATATATTCAAAACCGCAAATTTTCATCGCAATAATTTTTCTTCCAGCTAAAATAGGCAAAAATTACGTGTGGAATTCTATGACGTTTGACGAACTTCTAAATCTGGTTTCTTCGAGTAAAGCCCACAATATTTGCGTTGATTCACGTCTTGTTGAAGATGGTGCTGTATTTGTGGCTGTAAAAGGCACGATATACGACGGTCACGACTTTATTGCCCAGGCCGCAGCACGCGGTGCCAAATATATCGTTGCTAATGAGAGTGGAGCAAAAATCGAGATACCGGATATTGGATGTGAGATTATTCTTGTTGAGGATTCTGCTGAAGCAGCAGCCATTCTGGCACAGGCAGGCAGGAGCAACCCGGCTTCAAAATTAACCAACCTGGCCGTTACCGGAACAAATGGAAAAACCACTGTTGCGTATCTGGTTCGTTCGGTGATTCAGACGGCTGGTGAAAAGTGCGGCCTTATCGGCACCATCGTCTACGATACCGGCCTGGACAGTGCCCAGGCGGAGTTGACAACACCAGATTGCCTGGCCATCGCCGACGCACAGGAGAAAATGGTCAGGGCCGGAGCAAAATTTATGGTCATCGAAGCCAGCAGTCACGCCCTCTCGCAAAGCCGCTTGGCAACTATAAACTTCAGAGCTGCTGCTTTTACTAATATAGCCGGTGACCATCTGGATTACCACAAGACCAAGGAAGATTACCTAACTGCAAAAACGAGGCTTTTTACTTCTCTTTCGCCGGACGCTGTCGCAGTGTTGAATAAGCAATCACCCGAGGTCGAACAAATTGCCAAACAAACCAGAGCCAAAATCCTGTGGTATGCTATTGGCGAACCAGCCGACCTCACCGCTCATATCGAATCAATAGATATAACCGGAACTGTGTTTACCTTCGGATATGCCGACCAATCGTCCATCGTCAAGACCTCGTTGCTGGGCCGGTATAATGTGAGTAATCACCTGGCCGCAGCCGGCTTGTGCCTCGCAGCCGGTTTCGATTTGGAAACGATAGCGGCCGGTTTATCTGCTTTAAAGATGGTACCGGGCCGGCTGGAAAAAGTCGATGACGAGGGCGTTTCCAGTACTTCTGAACGCGATGCAGGGCATTTGGGAAATCCCTCCGTCTTTATCGATTATGCCCACACCGATGATGCATTGAAGAATGCCCTCTCTGCCCTAAAGCCTTTCTGCAAAGGCCGCCTTTACGTTGTTTTCGGCTGTGGCGGTGATAGAGACAGAACCAAACGGCCGCGTATGGCAAGAGTAGCAGAGCAATTAGCTGATTTTGTAATTGTTACCAGTGATAATCCGCGAACGGAGCAGCCTGATGATATTATAAGCGAAATAGTTACGGGTTTTGAATCCGCCGATAGGCGGACGCAGACTATCGTGGTTGAGCCGGACAGAAAAAAAGCTGTTGAATTTGCCATAAAAACTGCTGCCCGGGACGATATTGTGCTCATAGCAGGCAAAGGCCACGAAGACTACCAGATCATTGGCACACAAAAATTTGATTTCAGCGACAAGTTAATTGCCAAGCAGTGTCTGAGAAATCGAAACAGAAAGTTAAACGGTGACTGATATTCCAATGTCGAGCGGAGTAAACCCGCCGCCGGGATAGCCTTATCCCGGAGGGCACTGAGTAGGATAACGTTCGTAAAAATTAAGCCGTTTTTGGTTAGCTTAGGGCAAGAAGGGTGCTTACCGAAATATCTTCATCTATCTTTTCCCAGTGTATCCCTATTCCACCGCCGATAAGACGCCAATCTTTCCTCTCGTCGTCATTGGCATCTCGAAGATGAGTAAACCATTCCAGAGGAACTATAATTTCGCGCCCGTCTGCAAGTGCAACTCGCAGGCAATCTTCCGTAAAGGAAACGTCTGTTGCGAGCGCTTCAACTTTGACCGGCAAAGTACTCATGCCATTTCCCCTCAATTAAACTTTTATTCTCTTGGACTAATTTTCGTATTTCGGTAAGCTCATGACTTCTGAAGCCTCGGTTATGAGCTAATTCCACGGGTAAAAGCCAATACTTCGCATATTTTCCCGCCTTTTCAACGTGTATATGCGGCTTCTCTGAACTATCAAGGCTGAAAAAGAAAAATCTATATCCTTTTACGCGAAGAACCGTAGGCATGAATATTATATATAGCAAAATTTCTCGAAAATCAAGCTGTTTTTGAATATTCTATTAATATATGCTTTATGCTGTCGGTCTTTTACGGCCTTTTTGGCAACATCTCTTATATTCACCGGCAGAAGTATAGTATAATTTTGTAGCATCAAATGGTGTTTGCTTTGTTAGTGTTATACTGGGAGTTATCCTGATGACGGAGCCCGCCGCTGGCGGGTTGTAAAAAGAAGATGAAGGAAATCTCAATCAAGGCTTTGGCCCGGATAATAAAGGCCGACCCGGCAGGGGACATTGATGGGTCTGTAATCAGTGTCAGCACTGACTCCCGGACGGTACAACCCGGCGACTGTTTCTTTGCTATTGCCGGTGATAACTTCGATGGGCACAACTACGTCGGGCAAGCTATTGCCAAAGGTGCTGTATGTGCTGTCGTCAGCAGGGATGTCGAAGGCGTGCCGATACTTAAAGTTCAGGATGCCGTAAGAGCTTTAGGTGATTTTGCCCGGTATTATCGACAGCAGGCCGGCTTTAAGGTAGTCGCTATCACCGGTTCGGTCGGCAAAACAACGACGAGGCAAATTGCTTATCACGTATTGAGTCAGCATTATCGCGTATCGCAGGCACAAAAGAATTTCAATAATCAGATTGGCCTGCCCTTGACACTGCTGGATGCCTATGCAGAGACTCAAATTGTGGTTGCCGAACTTGGCACCAACTCCCCCGGCGAGATCACTTACCTGACTCGAATCGCTCTGCCTGATATTGCTGTTATAACGAGCGTGTACTCAGCGCATTTAGAAGGATTTGGTGATTTGCAGGCGATTATAGAAGAAAAATTAGCCATATCAGAAGGCTTGCAGCCCGATGGTGTTTTCATAATCAACGGTGATTGTGACCAACTGGTTGGTGCCTACAGAGCCAAAGGTAACAAACCAATCCCATTTTATACTTTCGGCAAATCAGATGGCTGTAACTACCAGGCCCGCAACATCAATAATACCGGCTTTGGAAGTAGTTTCACTATAGATGGGACGCAGGTTTACTTGCCATTGGCCGGCCCTGGCAATATCGATAATGCGCTCGCCGCCTGGGCTGTTTGCAGCCAATTTGGACTAACTATCGAGGATTTTGCACAGGCCGTGAAGACCCAGCCGGCTGTTTCTATGCGTACTGAACTGCTGCAAATCGGGACGCTGACGGTATTAAACGATTGTTATAATGCAAATCCCGCCTCGATGAAGAATGCTTTGGATATATTGACAAATCTCGATTCGACCGGAAAGCGCCGATTGGTTTTTATCTGCGGTGATATGGCTGAACTCGGAAGTCAAACTGAGCGTCTGCACGCGGAACTGGGTGATTCTATTGCCGGGGCCGGGGCGCAGCTTGTAATCGCTGTTGGCAAATTTGCCAAAATAGCTGCCGAGGCCGCAAAAAGAAGCGCCGAATATGATTTACAAACAAAATGTTTCGAGGATACGCTTTCAGCTTGTAATAATCTGGAGCATTCCATAAAAGATTACGATATAATATTAGTCAAAGGTTCGAGGACGGCCAAACTGGAAATGGCCGTCGAGAGACTAATCCGCCTCTGGCGGACTCGGTGAACTGTATCTCGTCAGATGTGAAATGAGATGTAAAGTATAAGGTACGGATAGAAGATGATATACCACTTATTATGGTATTTGCGTGCCGAGGAACGCTTCCACTTTTACGCTTATCAGGATGTTATGTTTCGCTCCGTGGCGGCGGTTTTGACCAGTTTCTTGATATCGCTTTTGATTGGCCCTGTGATTATTCGCTGGCTTATGCGCAAAAAAATTGGTGACCGTCCGGAGTTTCATCACGCCACGTTGAATGAGCTGACCAGAGAAAAAGCCAATACCCCGACAATGGGTGGCCTGATAATCATCCTTTCAGTTCTGGTAAGTTCGTTGTTATGGTCTAAGTTGTACAATCCTGAAACCAGTTTATACAATCCCTTTGTTGAGAAGGCGATTTTCTTAATGATCTGGTTCGGAGCACTTGGCGGCGTTGATGACTGGCTAAAGCTTACATCCACTTCCCGCCTCCCAAGCCGAACGGGCCTGAGAGCATGGGAGAAACTGATTTTTCAAATTGGAGGTTCTGTGTTAATAGCATCTTTTTTGTTTAATGATTTTGCCAATATAGAAGATGCAAAAGCATTATGGCTGTGGGTTCCGTTCTATAAGAATCCCATTCCCTTACCATTGCCCAGCTGGATTTTTATTTTGATAGCGACTTTTTATGTAACAGCGACCAGCAATGCCGTTAATCTGACCGATGGTATGGACGGATTGGCGGCCGGCTGCCTGGGAATGGTCAGTCTGGTACTTGCGGTGCTCTGCTACGTTACCTCTGAAACGATGGCAAGAACGAATGTTACATGGGCGGAGTATCTTTTACTGCCGCACGTACCTCAGGCCGGCGAGTTGAGCATCTTTTATTCGGCAATCTTAGGGGCCGTGCTTGGTTTCTTATGGTACAACTGCCATCCCGCCCAGGTTTTTATGGGTGATGTGGGCTCGCTTCCTCTCGGAGCCGCTATGGGCTACGGGGCACTGGTAACCAGAAATGAAATTCTGCTTTTAATTATTGGTGGTGTGTTCGTAATGGAATTGGTCAGTGTGGTTCTGCAGGTCAGTTATTTCAAATATACAGGAGGAAAACGTCTCTTCAGGTTTACTCCTATTCACTATCATTTCCACCTGGCCGGCTGGAGCGAGCCGCAGGTCGTGGTTCGTTTTTGGCTGTTAGCGGCAGCCTTTGCCGCCCTTGCCTTGGCTACACTTAAAATCCGATAAACGAAGAGTCCGCCATAGACGGATTAACAGCTTTATCGGGATATTGTTAATGCTTCGTGGTTCACGGGCTACGCATCGTAGTGTTCTTCGATATGGATATGGACGTTTTCTCTGTGGCCTGTTGAGTCATCAGAATTGATTTTATCCAGTTTTCTTTGTGCCAGATAGATTTTGACAGCCGTAATCAAACAACCTGTACCTGCAGCACAAAATACTATAGCGGCGAGTATTGCGAAGATTTCCTTCAAGACGTAAATCAAAAAGCCAAAGCCGATTAGCAGCAGTCCTGTGATAAATATTCCCGCTGCGACACTTTTGGACGCTTGTGAAATTGCATTTGTATAAAAACGAAAACTCATATAGCGACCCTTGATTATATAAAAAAGTGGGTTCCTAATGGAACCCACTTAACTATCGGCCTGTCAGTACATGCCGCCTCCCGGCGGCATCCCGGGCTGTTTTTCCTTTTTTTCAGGAATCTCACTGACTATCGCGTCGGTCGTCAGCAGCAGCGAAGCAATTGAAGCTCCGTTCTGTAGCGCAATTCTTTCAACCTTTGTAGGTACAATGACGCCAAACTCAATCATATCGCCGTATTTTTTACGCAATGCGTCGTATCCAAAGTTCTTCTGTTTGCTTTCCATAATCTTCTGGGCAACGATTGAGCCGTCGAGACCGGCGTTTTCAGCGATTTGCTTGATGGGTGCTACAACCGCTCTTCGTACGATATCAACGCCAATCTTCGCATCGCCGGTGGCCTTGACCTTATCCAGTACGGGTAAAGCCCTGAGCATTGGTACGCCCCCACCTGGCAAAATGCCTTCTTCCGCCGCTGCCCGGCAGGCGTGTAGCGCATCCTCCACACGCGACTTTTTCTCCTTCATCTCCGCTTCAGTCGCTGCACCGACATTAATCTGAGCCACGCCGCCTACCAATTTGGCTAATCTTTCCTGCAGTTTTTCAATGTCATAGTCGCTGGTGGATTTATCAATCTCACTTTTTATCTGCTCGATCCTGCCTTTGATAGCTTCGATACTGCCGCCACCTTCGATAATGGTAGTGGTATCTTTGTCAATAGTAATTCGTTTTGCTCTGCCGAGCTGTGTCAGTTCGATGTTCTCTAACTGCAATCCAAGGTCCTCAAAGATTGCGTCACCGCCGGTCAGAACGGCAATATCACTGAGCAGGGCTTTTCGCCTGTCACCAAAACCGGGCGCTTTCACAGCAGCTACTTGCAGCACACCCCGCAATTTATTGACAACCAGTGTTGCCAAAGCTTCTCCCTCAACGTCTTCGGCGATAACCAACAGGGCTCTGCCCTGTTTGGCTACCTTCTCAAGCAGTGGGATAAGTGATTTAATCGAGCTGATCTTCTTTTCATGAACCAGAATATAGGGCTTTTCCAGCACGACCGTCATATTCTCAAGGTCGTTGATAAAGTGTGGACTGAGATAACCTTTGTCGAATTGCATGCCCTCAACCAGTTCAACCGTTGTCTCCAGTGATTGGCCTTCTTCTACGGTGATGACACCGTCTTTGCCGACCTTGTTCATTGCCTCAGCCAGCTTTTTGCCTATTTCAGCGTCTTGGTTCGCTGAGCAGGTTGCAACCTGCTCGAACTGCTTGCTCGAAACAACGGATGTGCTCATTCTGTGCAATTCCTGCACGATTGCGTCGACACCTGCTTCGATACCGCGTTTGACCTGCATCGCGTTAGCCCCGGCCGTGATGTTTTTGAGGCCTTCATTGAAGATACTCTCAGCCAGAATTGTTGCGGTTGTTGTCCCATCGCCTGCCACGCTTGATGTTTTCGAGGCCACTTCCTTGACCATTTGTGCGCCCATATTCTCGTAGGGGTCTTCCAGTTCAATCTCTTTGGCCACCGTCACACCGTCTTTGGTGACAGTAGGTGAGCCGAACGATTTTTCCAGAATTACATTCCTGCCGCACGGCCCAAGGGTGATTTTGACCGCCTTTGCGAGTTTTTTCACACCCTCTTGAACAGCCGCGCGTGCGTCACTGCCAAAAGCTATCTTTTTAGCTGCCATTTCTTTTTTTCTCCTTTTTTTATATGTCGTATCGCCTCTTGTCTTGTGCAACACTCCTTGCGCACAGTGCACTGCGAATTAACGTTTCGTTTCTTACTTTTCAATTATTGCCATAATATCTGACTCGTCCATAATCAGATATTCCTTGCCCTCTATCTTTATCTCGGTTCCGGCATAGCTGGTAAAAAGTACTGTCTCGCCCTTTTTCACTTGTACCTTTTGACGTGTTCCGTCGTCGAGCAGTTTACCCTCGCCGACACCGACTATTTTGCCTCTTTGCGGTTTTTCTTTGGCGGTGTCCGGCAGGACTATCCCGCCGGCTGTCTTGGTCTCTGCCTCGAGACGCTGAACGAGCACCTTATTTGCCAATGGTCGAATCTTCATTTTGTACTTACTCCTTTCAAAAAACTTTTTCGGCTATTACTTATCTTTATTTTATCCGCTTTCGTTAGACAATACAGTTATTCAGCGAAAATGTTGCTGTTATATTTTTTTACAAACAGCCTGTTTAGCTGTTCCCGAAGAATATTCATATCAACCGGCTTGTCAATGACGCTGAAGACGTCAAGTCGCAGGGCCTTGCTGAGTATGGCTTCACAGGCTGCGCTTGTCAGCAGGAAACACGGCAACAGCGGGTAATCCATTCGAATAATCTTTATCGTCGTCAGCCCGCTGGATTTCTCTGAATCCATATCTACAATTGTTGTGTGAATTCGCCTTTGTTCGATAATACTGACGAACTCACCTGTGTTCTCGGCCACCAGCAGATTAACGCCTCGGGGCTGAAAGAGGCAGCGCTGAGCCTGCGGCCAGGCCCAATTGGCTCCACTTGCCAGGACATTAACTTCATAAAGTTTTGAAAAGTTAGAAACCATATCTGTATATAAACTTTTCTTTGGTTGCAAATCTTGTGCCAGATACCTCGCCACAGGACTGTTCTTGTATAAGTTATTGTGATGAATATAGTTACGTTATAAAGGCAAATCTCGTTTTATCTGCCAAAATTCCGGCTGTTTTTGTTTTACCTGCCAACTCGGCAGGATTGTCATCGCTGCGAAAGCACGGGCCAGTTGCGCATATCCTTCACGCCCTGGATTTATGGTAATTGTACTTCCTCGCGGGAGAAGGGCACTTTTACTGTACTCTCCGATACAACAACCTCCAGCTCGCATTTATTCAATTTGGATATATCTTCGTCAAAGTCATAGGAATATTCGTTACCCCAGCCCATGCCCCCACGTTTTTTTACTTTGCTGCCGTCTTCTTTGGTCATATACAATGATGTTATCCTTTCATTTCCACCATTTATTTCAATCTTAAGCGTGGCGCCCTTGATGCTCTTTATTTTGAAATTCAATTTATCCAGAACGTTATTTCCGGTGGACTCTTTCCCTGTCAGTTCGTTAATATTCTCCAAGACAACGAGTTTTTTAGTGACATCCGTGATTACTTCGACATAACCTTCGAGATTTTTCAATTTCCTGGCATTTTTAGATGGTGTTTTTGCCCGTAAGGTTAATTGCTTCTTTCTGTTCTTTTTTTCACTATTAAAAATTTGCCTCTGGGATAATGATGGTGCCCTATCTAAAACCAAGTCGTTGTTTTGGTCGTCGAGTAAGCTCAATAACACAGGTTTCCGGCAGGCGATGGGAGAATGACCCTCGTTCCAGCTAATCTCAATCCCAATTTCCAAGTCCGATGTTTCAGATGTATCTGTACTGCCAACCGTCATCTTTTTCTTTACCGAAACCCAAGCTACTCCCGCGACCAGTCCAGCCGAATCTTTTTGGATTTTCTTTCCCTCGATAGCTTTCTCCGGCAAAGCAGTAACCTTCAGTGGCAGATTAAACTTTAGCCCCGAAGCATTGAATACGGCAAACCCACTGCCTTTATTCCGGCCTTCTAAAAATAGCTTTGTCTTGGCAAGCCCCTCCTTATTACGCAGGTCTATGGCCCAGCTAACCGTATTCTTGGCTTTATCCCAATACCCGTTAGTTTTCTCGACCTCTGCCGGCAGATGAACCGTTTTTTTGATATATAGCCCTTTTGCCATACCATAGAGTTGTGTAAGATTCGGACCACCATCACCGGATTGTTTCATGTCACAATAGATTGCAGCTTTGCCTTCGCCGGCCGGTGCAATTCTTAATTTGAGGGTATCTCGGCAGAATTCCGAAAGAAAGAACTGTTCTGCGCTGCTAAATGGTCCTTCAAACTGGATAACTCTTCCTCCGTCAGGCAGGTCGGTTTGTTTGATTGAGGTTATATCAACAGCCGAACCAATTGCTTCAAGCACTTTCTCCTTTGTAACAGGAGGAGTATCTTTACTGCCAGTACTGTCTGAACTGGCTATAACAAGTCTTTCGGAGATAACCAGCTTTTGTTTCAAATTTCCACTACCGTCAGGGTTTAACGTAATCTCTGCCTCATCTTCATAACAGCCGCTAATAAAGCACACACAAAACAAAATCAGAAACATTCTTTTCAAACCAGTCATCTTTCTGCCTCGCTTAACAAATTCTATTTAATACCGTTCCCATCTCATCTTTATTTACTTACAGTATTCAAAATTCTCTCTTTTGTCAAACCTAATCCTCAAAAGGTTGTGCAATCTGTGAGGGCCCCCGCCTTGCGGGAATCCAAATCAGTGGTTAAAATAAATATATGAAATCTCGTTTTGAACATTCAAAGTTAATTGAGCTTTTCCATGCTTCCCGGCCAAAGTTCTTGGTCGCAAGCGCAGCGCCAATCCTTGTTGGCTCTTTTCTCGGCTACGCGACTATGGGCTCATTCAACTGGCTCCTGTTTATTCTGGCGTTACTGGGAATAATGGCCATACATTCAGGCGCAAATATGGCCAACGATTACTTCGACCACCTCTCCGGAAATGACTGGGCCAATAAAAATCCCACTCCGTTTTCAGGAGGCAGCCGTTTCATTCAGGATGATATTCTTTCGCCCAAAGCGATATTGCTCACTGCCCTTGTTGCCCTGGCGGTCGGTTCGGCAGTGGGAGTGGTTATTCTTATCCTGACGGAGAGTATGTTTATTCTGCTCCTTGGCCTAATTGGATTGCTCGGCGGATTTTTCTATACCGCTCCACCTGTTAAGCTCGGCTATCGTTGCATCGGTGAGCTCGTCATCGCGTTCTTATTCGGCTTGTTTCCGGTATATGGCTCATACTATTTGCAGACAGGGATGCTCGATGCCGTTCCACTGGCTCCCGCAATCATAGTCGGCATATTGATTTTCCTGGTGATTTTAATCAATGAATTTCCCGACTTAAAAGCCGATGCCGCAGCTAACAAGAGAACGCTCGTAGTTCGTTTGGGTGTGCCGGCTTCTGTTTGGATTTACCGAACTGCATTAGTTGCCGGCTTTATCATTGCGGCGGCTATGATGCTTTACCGTTCGATGTTCTTTGCAGGACTGCTTTATCTGATTACAATACCAATCGCTGTCATCGCAATGAAATGTGCAAACAAAGATGACTTGGTCAAACCCGGCCAATACCGCGCCAGCCAAATCACTGTCCTTTTGCATGCAGTCGGCTCCCTGGCCCTTGCTGTTGGTTTTATCATCGCCGCCCTGCGAAACCCGTCACTATAAACACAACTACCAAAGTTGCGGTAAGTCACTCTGTCATCTTATAAAGTGCTGATTCAAAGGGACTTTGTCCTTGTTTTTAACACCATAATTTGATATATTGGTACTGTGATATGAACAGGAGGACGAAAATCAAAAAGTCAGCTTTAACGTTTGCCCTTTTCCTTGTTGTGTAAGATGTTACGTTCATTTTGGCTTTTTGGGAAATTGGCTTTGATTGGGTTTGATCCTGCTTCGCCAGAGGCTATGCAAGGATAAATTGGGTTCGTTTTGGGTTCGTTT
>CAYVIT010000033.1:0-29262 GCA_964451425.1 uncultured Pirellulales bacterium | reverse complement strand
GCGTTTCATGGTGAGTTCCAAGAAGGTTCGCTTGCTTACTTCTCCATCAATCTAGATGACGCTGGTCGCCCGGGCGCACCCATCGCAACCTTCGAGATGACTGGTATTCCCACGACACCCCAGGTCGTGAGCGCGGAGGTTATAGAGGAGACTGTGCTTTACTCTGACACGCCTTATTGGCTGGTTGGCCAAACTCCTCAAGGCCAAGTGAATTGGAATCTTGCGGACAACGTATTCGGTACAGTTGCCTATCGTGTGGACCAGGGCGATTGGGTCATTCTCTCGGGCAGAAGAAATTTCTCGGCGTTTGCCATACTCGGTTCACAGGTTCCCGAACCATCCACCCTCTTACTCCTCGGCTTGGGTGGTTTGGCTTTACGAAGGAAACGCAGGGCAAAATAGCTTTCATTGTTAATGCTGTCTCTTTTTCTCGCGTTTTTCACGTTGAATCGCTTCGGATTCTCTACAGATTTTCGATTACCTATACAAGTTGTTCTCTCTTTTTTACTTAAACAGGCCTTCTCGTATCGAACACTTGTCCACATTAGGCGGATCCCTCTTCCCCTGATATCCACATACTGATACCCTGTTTACCTGATAAACTTTTTCTCTCTGTGCCCTCTGTGTCCTCTGTGGCAAATTTTTTTACCAAAAAAGTTAGATTTTCATTGAACAATATAAGCAAGTTTGGTATAATGTAAACAGAAATTTAGAATTGAGAATTTAGAATGTAAAATTGAGGATTTAGAAGTAAGAAGTCAAATGTCTGTAGCCAGAAGCCAATTACCAATAACCACTAACCATTTACCACTAACCATTTACCAGTCATGAGCATCGAAAATCAAACTTTAGTTCACTTTAGGCACTTTAGACACTTTAGCTCACTCTTAACTAACTTGCCCTTTACACTTGTAGAGAAGGCTTTACAAATTCACCTTTTTATGCAAAACGAACCCAATTTTAGAAAAAGTCAAATGAACGTAACTAAAGAATTAACAAGGGATTATGAAAAAAGGACACTTGGTGAACGCGGGAAAAACGAACCCAAAACGAACCCAATTTATCCTTGCATAGCCTCTGGCGAAGCAGGAACGAACCCAATTTACGAAAATGCCAAAAATTAACGTAAGTACTGTTTTAACAAAGAACTACGAACAAATAACTATGAACAATGAACTAAAAAACAAACCCAATTTCAGAGCCAAAAAATGCCGCTCTCTACCTTTTTGCTGTGGGATGTCGGTTAAAGATTATACTTGCACTGTACCCTATAATATGGTAAAATAATGACTTACAGTAGAGAACATAACAAGTCAGATGTGCTTATGGGGCGGGTGGTGAAGAAAAACTTTCCAGCATTATTAGTAGCTTTTTTGCTCTTGTACTTCGCTGAAACCGGGTTTGCCGGCCCTGCTATTAACGCAGCTAAGTTGTCAGATACCGAGAAACCAAAATGCGTCCCGAATGAAATCATCGTTAAATTCAAAGAACATCTTCCAAAAGACCATATAAAGGAAATAAATCGACGGCACGGGACTTCTGTACTACACACAAGTTCTTATGCCGGCTTCAAAAGGCTAAAGACACCGGCCTCAAGAACACCCAAACAGGCAGTCGAGTTCTATAATAGTGAACCTGACGTAGAGTATGCTGAATTAAACTACTATGCCTACGCCCACTTTGAAGCACCAAACGACCCTCACTATTATTACCAGTGGAACTTTGATGACACTTACAAGTGGGCCGGCATAATCGATGACCCGTATAGAGAGTTAGTGGACGGCACAAACCCCTACGGCGGCTATAATGGAGGCGGTATTAATTTAGAACCGGCCTGGGACATCACAACCGGCGACCCGAATGTTATCATTGCAGTGCTGGATACCGGCATCGCTTATGAAACTTACAAAAATTTCGTACAGGCCCCGGATTTGGCCAATACACGTTTTGTGCCGGGCTATGATTTTGTAAATAATGACGGCCATCCAAATGACGACGACGGACACGGCACACATGTTACCGGAACCATTGCTCAAAGCACAAACAATGAGGTGGGAGTGGCAGGGGTAGCTTATAATTGCTCCATTATGCCGGTCAAGGTTCTAAGCCGACGCGGCGAAGCCCCCTACACTACTATTGCCGACGGAGTCTATTTCGCAGCCGACAATGGCGCCGATATCATCAACTTGAGCCTGGGAGGCCCATACGATTCTATCACTTTAAGAGATGCAATCGCTTATGCGTATAACAAGGGTGTTACTATTATCTGCTCAGCAGGAAACGATGGAGCCGGCGGCCCGGCGAGTTACCCTGCCGCCTATGATGCTTACTGTATCGCAGTCGGTGCAACGAGATACGACCAGACTCGTGCATATTATTCAACTACCGGCAGCTATTTGGACCTAACTGCACCCGGGGGAGATATTGACGTCGACCAAAATGGAGATGGCTACGTCGATGGCATCCTTCAGCAAACCTTCGGCATCAACCCCAAGGAGATGGGTTACTGGTTTTACGAGGGCACTTCTATGGCCGCTCCACACGTAAGTGGAGTTGCAGCTTTATTGATTTCCACAGGAGTAACCGGGCCGGATAATATCAGAGAGGCCCTGGAAAGCACCGCAGAAGACCTCGGCATACCCGGCAAGGATGCAGAGTACGGCTGGGGACTCATCGATGCTTATGCCGCTTTGAACTATTATCACATCCCAGGCGACTTTAACCGCGACGGCTCGATTGATAAAGATGACCTTAGAACATTCATAAGCTCCTGGCTGGGAGATGAGCCGTTAGTAGATATCGCTCCCGCCGGCGGCGATGGCATCATTAACCTCCTGGATTTTGCAAGGTTTGCCGAAAGCTGGAAATAAAACAGATAATTCCTTTCTCGCCTCTTTACGAGGTTTTAGGATTTATCATAAGGATTAGCCCATACAAGCGGCTGGACAACAACTTTTGAGATAACCAAAGTCGAGTAGCCCGGAAACGCTGCAGGAAGCCACCTTATTTGGTATAATCGACGGTTATGAGCCTGGCAGAAGAAATAAAGGCAAAAGCGATTGAATTGGGCTTCGATCTGGTCGGCATAACAGATGCTGCTCCAATAGACAATAAGCAGTACACATTGCTTACCGATTGGCTGGCCTTGGGTTATGCAGGCCGAATGGATTATATGCGAGAGAACTTCGACAAACGCACAAATCCCGCCAAACTTCTGACAAATGCACAGTCGGTTATATGCCTTGGCCTAAATTACACACCGCCGAAAATCCAAAAACAACAGCCGGAATCAACAGGCCCGATGGGTAGAGTAGCAAACTACGCCCAATATGAAGATTATCATTTATTTATAAAGAAGCAACTACACACACTGATTGACTTTATTAGTTCCGCAGCCGGCCAGAACCATAAATTCAAGATTTGTGTTGACTCGGCGCCGTTGGCTGAGAGGGCATTGGCAGTCAGGTCCGGCCTGGGATTCATTGGGAAAAATCACATGCTTATAAATCCTACATTAGGGCCGCAAATATTTTTAGGTGAAATCATAACAAGCTTAAAACTGCAAAACGATGAGCCGATTACGGATAGCTGTCGCAGTTGCAATAAGTGTATCAAGGCCTGTCCGACAGGGGCTTTGCGAGTTGATGGTCAACTTGACGTCAACAAGTGTATAAGCTATCTGACAATTGAATACAAAGGACAAATACTGCCCGATTTGGCTGAAAAAACAGGTGACCGACTATTCGGCTGCGACGAATGTTTCCTGGCCTGCCCCTATCAGGATAATGCGCCGGTGTGCAAAAATAAGCGATTTAAGTTCTATAATAACAAGGCCAAACTCGACCTAAACCGGATTTTGAATTTGACAGAAGCGGACTTCGATGCCGAGTTCGCAGATTCGCCCATCAAACGCGCAGGGCTCAATGGTCTAAAAAGAAACGCCAAAATTTGCCTTAAGAATGCAGGTTGTTGAGAGATTTGAGAATTATGGAGCGAGAAAATTGTCGGCTTCACTGGCGGGACGTTCGGTACCATTATAGTTGCGAATGTTCTGCAGGGTGAATATGTCATCCCTTGTGATATCAAAATAACGCTTTCTCTGGAATCTGGAGCTGCCGTCGCCCATCAAGATGTTCTGGCCACGGTAGTTGTGATTGATACTATTGTGATTTAACAGGCCTTCGTCCACTTCTTTATTAAGTGGCCAGGAAAAGTCCTGAGGCAAATCTTCAAAAAGTGGGCTCAAATCCGCCATTAAGACTTTTGTTGTGAGCATATCTACTGTCGGTTTCTTACAGCATATTCTTATGCTATAGGTTATGTGCTGCCTGCCGGGGAAATCGTTATAGTTCCTCACTTGTGAGGGCTCAAATCGGATTACAAGCTTCTGCCTTCTGCCGGGACACACAAAGTCGGCAGGGTCAACGTAACCGCTTTTTACCAAAAGCCACATGCAACGGGTATTGGAGTGATTCTCCTGGCCTTGATAACCCACCTTCCACCACGGTGCTCCCTGTGTAGTAGCAAGAGTGGGCGGTTTGCCGTCATTGTCATCAATGTAATTGTCCAAGCCTCTAAAGATACTGCCCAACTGGGCCCGGCAGCGATATTGTCCGTATTGTTGACGAGCAAAATTCGAGGAGGATTGAAAAGCTCCCAGGGCGATCAGGAACACCGCTGCGGCTGCCACCATTTTGCCTACGTTTCGCCAGAAGGGACTCTTGGCGGTAACTGCTCTTGCCTGTTCGCCGGCCAGAAGTTGCTGGAGCTGAAGCTGGCTTGAGCGTGCAAGATTATTAAGTCGTAAAATGGTGCGTTCAGCCAGGTCATCAGGACAGGTTCCAGGCTCCAGGCTCGCCAGCGGAGCAAGAGCAGCTTTGAGCTTTGAGTGAATTTCGGCAGCCTCTTCGCTGGCCGATATTAGGACCAGAGCTTCAGCGGTTTGTTCTTCTGATGTTAAGCCTATGCAGTAGTCAAATAATAACTGTTTTTGCTGGTTGTTTAGCGGACTCATTTAGTTTTTTGCTCCCAGCCGATGCTTTTCCACTCCTTTGCGAAGCGGCCAACGGCTGTATGCAGCCTGCTTTTAACAGTCCCGATAGGTATACTCAAAATCTGGGCCATTTGTTTGTAAGAAAATTTGTTAAAATAAGCTAAAATTAAAATTTCCCGCAGATTTTCCGGCATATTTGCTATAATCTGACCTACGCGTGAGGCGGTTTCGCTCTGCTGCAGCTCCTCGTAAGGCATTGTGCTGTCAGAAGTAAGGGCATTGAGCACATCATCAAACGACATTTCCTGTGAGTCTGCTATAGTTCCTATAGTAGTAGCAGCCGTTCGCTGCCGTTTGCGAAGGGCATCCTTTGCTTTGTTAGCGGCTATAGTGAACAGCCACGGACGCAAGGGTCGGCTGGTATCGAAACTGTCTATGCTGGTAAATAACTGCAGGAAAGTTTCCTGAAAGACGTCTTCGACTAAATCCTGGCGGTTTAGAAACTGTTTTAAGAATGCATAAAGCCCGTTTTTATAACGATTTACGATTTTTCGGAAGGCGGCTTCATCGCCTTCTGCAAAGCAGGCGAGAAGTTCTGCATCGGTTAGTTTTTCCGAGTCGGACTTCATAATTTCAGCTCGCAAAAAAGCATAAGGAATAATCCTTATTATAAGTTATTTGGAAATAAATCAAAAACCTTTATTACGGGGCAGTTAGAGAAAGCTGCTTTTTTATCAAGCAAATTTGTGGGGATGAGCGAATGCGTGAATTTGTGAATAGAGGTTTTCGGCTGCACTTGGGATGTTGTTTTGGTTTGACAGGAGAAGGGACATTGGGTACTGTAATCGCGTAAAAGTGGAGTGCTAATGAGTAAAACTGAAGAAGGAAACGATAAGGGGCCAGATAAGGAAGAAACTATTCCCACCGCCAGCTCCTTTCATTACTGCAGTGATTCCTGATCGTCTTCGATCGGTACAATTGCCCGAAACACATCGATACTTGCCCGTAAGCTAAACCCCGGAGCCCACAAGATTCAATACCATAAACACAAAAGGTGATACCGCACAATGAGATAACGCGTTTATTCGGCGAAGATCTCGATGCCGTTGATTGCCGGATTCTCTATGTTCGGTGTAAACGTAATCTTCAGCTTGCCGTCGGTCACCTCGACGCCTTTGTACTCGCGCCGGATTGCCTTATACGGCCCGCCGGCCTCCTTGAAGATGTCGAAATCCTTCTCCGGCTTCTGTCCCTGCACGGCAAACGAATACACCCGCTGCCCGACACCGGTGATCCCCGTAAAGCACTCGGCAAAATGCAGGCGGACGGTGTACTTGCCGTTGGGAAGCTTGAACTCGTAAGCACTCATGCTGTACCGCTCTGTCCGAAAGATCTGCGGGAACGCGACATCTGGAACCTCGAACTCTTCGGTCCGTTCGACCGTCATTCCATCCAGTGGGCTCAGTGATGCGCCGGGAGCCTTGACCTCATCAGGCAGCCAGAGGTCGCCATTCCTGTCGGTGTAGGGCTGATTGGCCCCACATGCCACCCGGATCACCAGCTTGCTTGCAGCCGGAACCAACGGAGGTGCCGGTAGTGTCGGTGCAGTCGACCTGAAGATGTGTTGGGCGAAGAGATACAGGTTTTTGGCCCATTCGGTGGCGTCATGGCCATTGGAATCCACGTGCCAGATGTGCGGCACGTTCTTCTCTTTGAGGTAGTTGTGGAGGCCCTGGCTGATACGTATCAGGCCGTCCTTGTTGCCGCAGGCCAGCCACAACAGCTTCAGCTTCTCCCTGGCGGCTGCGGGGTCGGGCACGAGTTCGGCCGGAGGTTTGGTGTTGGGGGCTGATGAGAACCCGCCGATCCAGGCGAAAACGTCGAGGTGGCCGAGGCCGAAGTTCAAGGACTGACCGCCGCCCATCGACAGGCCCGCCAAAGCCCGACGCTCGCGGTCGGCGTAAACAGCGTACCTGGTCTCAATAGCGGGAATCACGTCGTTGAGCAGATCGCCTTCAAACGCGGCGAAAGCCGGCGCGCTGGCGAAGACATTGCCTTCGGCCCGGTCGTTCTTCTGGGCCCGGCCGTTGGGCATGACGACTATCATCGGGTGGATCTTGCCTTCCGCCAGCAGGTTATCGATGATGTTCTCGGGGTGGCAGAATCGCTGCCATTCCGTCTCGTCGCCTCCGATGCCGTGAAGCAGATACAGCACCGGATACTTTTTGTCGGCCGAATAGCCAGGTGGCGTGTAAACGAGCATTTTTCGGCGGGTTCCGACAGTCTTCGAGTCGTACTCAACCATCGTCAGCTCGCCGTGAGGGACATTTTCACGCCTGGCATTGAACCCCGCGGGTGGATCGGCGAAGACTGGCTTATCGTCCGGACCGAGTTCGATCGGTCCGCCGAATCGGCCTGGTCCTCTCCCTCTGCGGGCGTTCCTCGAAGCCGAGTTGTCCCGTGCAGCGGCCGCCACCGGAGCGGGGTAGCTGGAAGAGCCTTCCTTGAATAGCAGTTGAGAGAACTCATGCAAGCTGCGCCGCCAGGACTGGAACTCGTGCGCTGTATCCGGGGAGACGTAAAAGACACTGTTGATGCCGGCTTGTTTCAATGCGTCGGCGTTCCCCTTAGGATCGCCACCAAAGCTGCGACGACCGCTGCCGCGTCTGCCGCCGAGTTCGCGGCTGCCGTAGCTAACAAATACCAGCTTAACCTTCTCCTTGAAACCGGGCGTGTTGTCGACATCTTCCAGGGAGATGGTCCCGCCGCTGAAGAGGCCGATGTGGGAAAACTTATCGAGATTCTTCAGGGTAATCGACTTGGTTTCCATTCCGCCCATGGAGAGGCCGGCCATGGCACGATGGTTTTGATCGGAGAGCGTACGGAAGTTGGTATCGATGTAGGGGATCAGCTCGTCGACGAGAACGGTCTCGAAGGGACCAATATCGAAATTTCTGAGGCCGCCGAACCGGATTTCATTCGTCATGCCGTAGGTCATCACGATGATGAAGGGCTTGGTCTTCCCCTCGGCGATCAGGTTGTCCATGATCAGGTTGGCATGGCCTTGGTTGCTCCAGGCAGTTTCATCCTCGCCCCAGCCGTGCTGCAGGTACAGCACCGGATATCGTTTGGTCAGATCCTTGTCGTAGTCTGGCGGCGTGTACACAAAGGCGCGGCGTGAGGTGTTGGTGCTCTCAGATGGAAAAAGAATCTGCTGCACTCGCCCGTGGGGAACGTCCTTCAGTGCGTAGAAGTCCTGGTCATGAGCGGGGATTTCGATGCCGCTTTCCCAACGAGTAGAACCGTAAAAGTTCAACGTGCCGGGATCGTTAAATATCCCTCCATCGATGTTGAGATGATAGTAGTGAAAGCCTTCGTCCAGCGGTCTTGCCGTGGTGCCTGTCCAGGCGCCATCCTCGCCCTTGGCAAGGGAGGTTCCTCCGCCGAAACTCACAATGACGCTTTGGGCTTGGGGCGCCACGATGCGAAATCGAGCGAGGCGTTGGGAATTGACCTGCGGGTACTGCTGGCCGGGCTGGTTCAGGGTCGAGGGTTTGAAATCCTCGACTATCTCAGGCTGTTCTGTCTGAGCCAAACAGATTCCGACCGTTATTAATGATGCTAACAAAATAATTTTAAGCCTGTTATTCATTTGATAACCTCCTAAATTATTGAGTTTTTGCCATATCTGCTCGATACATTGACTCAAATTTTATTTGTTCTATCGCCTAATCCTTAAAAAAAAGCGACGCGAATTGATGCGCTTGGCTGATACTGCTAATCTTTGCCAGAATGATACACTTTGCAAACCGACCTGCAATCCACAAACGTCCTATTTCTTGGCCACCGCCTTTGACTCGGCAAGACCGTCCTTTTTTTTGTAACACTGCTCACCAATGTCAAAAGTATAATGAAAAGACGTAATACTGTCAAGACTCCTTTATCTCGCTGGCGGTTAAACGCGAGGGTATAATCCGCGGGATGGACCGCCCCGCTAACAAGACCGAATTGACGATTCCGACATAATTACTATACTACATTTACCCGCACTACAGTATAATAGTCGAATGCACGATGGAACGTAAAACTTGCATAACGGATTATTTTCTAATTCTGCAAACTCGCTTTTATGAAAGGTCGACCGATGAACAAATCCATCCTTATCTTTCTTGCCCTCTCGATGCTGCTGGCTGGCAATTCTCCTGTGATACTCGCGGCCGAGTCAACCACCCAGAACCAACCCGCTACGTCGTCAACGGTACGTGTGGACGCTCCCACGCTGGGTTTCGCCACGCCGCTGCAGTGGAAATCTACAGGTGTGCTGATCAAGCCGGTGTCTGACGAAAAGCATAACATAGTGTCCGTCAAAGACCCAACGATTGTCCGTTACAACGACAAATGGCATATCTATGCGACCGTCTTCTCCAATTCGGCCAGAACCTGGAGTATGGTATACCTGAACTTTAAGGACTTCTCCGATGCACCTAAAGCAAAACTGCACTTCATTGATGTGAATCCGAATTTAAGAGGGTATCACTGCGCACCGCATTTGTTCTATTTCCGTCCGCACAAGAAGTGGTACCTGGTTTTCCAGTCGCAGCAGCCGCAATACTGCACAACCGATGATCTTTCCAGGCCTGAAACCTGGACAAAGCCTCAGGACTTCTTCGAGGGTAAGCCGAGCGGCGCTCCGCGGCTGTGGATCGACTACTGGGTGATCTGCGACGACACTCACGCTTACCTGTATTTCACCGGCGATAACGGCCGGGTGTATCGAAGCAGGACCAGGATCGAGGACTTTCCAAAGGGTATGAGTAATCCGGAAATCTGCATCGAGGGACCGCGTAACGATGTTTTCGAAGGAAGCATGACCTACAGGATCAAGGGCACCGGGACTTATCTGACCCTGGTCGAGGCCATGAGTCCGGCACGTTATTATCGTGCCTGGATATCCGACAGTCTGGACGGCGAATGGAAGCCTGTCGACAATGCCACCACGTGGGAAAAGCCTTTTGCCGGGATCAACAACGTCACCTTCGAAGATGGCGTGACACCCTGGACCCGAGATATTAGCCATGGCGAGTTGATTCGTGACGGCTATGACGAAACAATGACCATCGACATTAATAATCTTCAATTGCTTTATCAAGGTCGCGATCCGGCGATTAACAGGCGCTACGACCAGTTGCCGTATCGACTTGGTCTGCTGACGGTGGATCGTTCCAGCAAGTAGGACTAATCCCATGATTCCAATGAAAGCCTATACCTCGAAAATGAATATAGCGGTTTTTCTGACCGTTACGATGGCCCTTTCCGTCTTAACTGCTGTTTCCAAGGTTACAGTGACGCCGGAGCAGCCGGTAAAACTTTTCCCGTTAAGAGACATAAGGCTGCTTGAGAGTCCTTTTTCCGAGGCGGTTAAGGCCAATCGTCAATATCTACTGGCTCATGATCCCGACCGGTTGCTTGCGCCGTTCCGGCGTGAAGCGGGGCTGGAGCCCAAGGCACGGCCTTACGGCAACTGGGAGAGCGGCGGACTCGACGGACATACCGCCGGACACTACCTTTCGGCGCTTTCACTGATGATGACATCGGGTGCCGATCCGGACGGAGAATTTCATCGTCGCCTCGATTACATGATCGACGAACTCACGCAAATCCAAAAAGCCAACGGCAACGGTTACCTCGGGGGTATCCCAGGGAGCAGAGATTATTGGAGGCGTGTCGCCGAGGGGCATGTCGAACTCATGCGGAGCAAATGGGCCCCTTGGTATAACCTCCACAAGATGTATGCCGGGCTTCGGGACGCCTACCTCCACGGAGGCAACGAAAAGGCTCGTGATCTGCTCGTTCGCTATGGAGACTGGTGCGAAAAGGTCACGTCCGGCCTGACCGACGCACAGATGCAGCGCATGCTCGGTACGGAATACGGCGGCATGAACGAGGTGCTGGCCGATATCTATGCGATCACCGGAAACAAGAAATACATAGAGCTGGCCAAACGCTTCAACCACCGGGCCGTTTTCGAGCCTCTGGAGAATCACCAAGACAGGCTCACCGGCCTGCACGCCAACACCCAGATTCCCAAGATCACCGGCATGGAGCGTATTGCGGCCTTGGTCCACGATGAACAGTTGCATACCGGTGCCGAGTTCTTCTGGGAAACCGTCACGCAGAACCGTAGTGTGGCCTTTGGCGGCAATAGCGTCAGTGAGCATTTCAATAATCCCAAGGACTTCAGCCGCATGATCCGGCACCGGGAGGGACCGGAGACCTGCAATACCTACAACATGCTCAGGCTTACCAAAGAGCTCTTCATGGCGGAACCCAAGGCCGCCTATGCCGACTATTACGAGCGTGCCCTTTACAATCATATCCTGGCCTCCATCCATCCTAAGAAGCCTGGGTACGTCTATTTCACCTCGATCCGTCCGGACCATTACCGGGTGTATTCCCAGCCTGAGCAGGCCTTCTGGTGCTGCGTTGGTACGGGAATGGAGAATCCCGGACGATACGGGGAGTTCATCTATGCCCGGGCCAAGGACGGGTTGTATGTGAATCTCTTTATCCCCTCGGAACTCTCGGTGCCTGATAACGGAATGGTTCTGAAACAGGAGACGACCTTCCCGGATGAGGCGCGTACGCAGCTTCGTCTTCAACTCGAGAAACCAACCACCTTCACGCTGAATATACGCCACCCTGCCTGGGTCGATGCGGGCGATTTCGCGGTCAAGGTCAACGGTCGTTCCGTTGATGTCGAGTCGACTTCGTCTTCCTATGCCGCGATTCGACAGGAATGGAAAAACGGCGATACGGTTGACGTGGAACTTCCGATGCACACGCGAGTGGAGCGTCTGCCCGACGGCTCCGATTGGGTGGCCATCCTGTATGGCCCGATCGTGCTGGCAAAGCCCGACGGCACTGACAATATGGACGGTTTATTTGCTGATGATGGTCGCATGGCGCACGTGGCGCATGGTCCGATGATTCCGCTCGACAAGGTTCCGGCCCTGCTCACAACGGAAGAGGAGTTGCTCAAACATGTGGTTCCTGATCGTTCCGCAGGGCCTCTGCACTTCCGTATCATGGATGTGATCGAGCCGGCCGAATCCAAGGGCTTGCCGCTGGTGCCGTTCTTCAGACTACACGAACGACGCTATCAGATGTACTGGCAACTCACAAACGCTGAGCAGATTGCGGCGAAAAAGGAAAAACTCGCCGCCAAGGAGCGTGCCCACGCAGCGCGCGAGGCCGCTACCCTCGACTCGATCGCTGTGGGCGAGCAGCAGCCCGAGGTGGAGCATGACCTCAAAGGTGAAGGCATGGAATCGGGCATTCACAACGGTCGACGCTGGCGCCACGGTGCCTGGATTCAATACACCTTCGACACGCGAGGTGCCAGGGAAGTCATTCTGTCTGTCACGTATTCCGGTGACGACCGTGGCCGGGAATTCGACATCTCAGTGAACGGGATGGTGATCGCCACGCAGAGGCTGATAGGCGAAAAACCTAATCACTTCATTGAGAAACGCTATCCGATTCCCTCCGAGATCCTTCAAACCGCTGGTAACGGTCGACTCACGGTACGGTTCACCGCAAAACGGTGGCTTGCCGGGGGGCTTTATGACGTGCGTCTACTCAAACCGGGTGCTCCGGACGTTCTTCCTTTCAACTAGGGGATTACCAGTGCCAAGCAACTCTTTCTCTTTCCGGTCCTTCACGGTTCGCGTGATTGTCAAAGGTTGTGAGGGGGCTCTATAGTGGATGCGGAAATCGCGTGACAACGTACGATGATTTCCTATAGTCCTGATTTGCCTTTGAAAAAGCTTGTCTTCCACACGGAAGGCGTCGAACTCAACAATGTTCAGATCGCGCCACTCTATGAGCAGTGGTTTTAAGGGCGCGTAAGTCCCTACTTGACAAGCACTTTGCGATAGGCAATAATTACACCATACGAGTTTTCCACATAAAGAAATAACCGTTCAAAATGAAGGTAAGCCATGAAGAGATATCAGTTGTTGCTCCTCGCATTAATATATGTCAGCATTTTCGCAGGTGTGAACTTACAAGCAAAGCCCGCCAGGAATCCCATCATCTGGGCTGATGTTCCGGATGTTGCGGCCATTCGCGTGGGCGACACCTACTATATGAGCAGCACCACCATGCACATGAGCCCCGGCTTGCCTATTATGAAGTCAAAGGATTTGGTCAACTGGGAACTGATTGGTTATGCCTACGACACACTGACAGATAACGAGGCCCTTAGACTGGAAAAAGGCAGAAACGCCTACGGTGCGGGATCCTGGGCCAGCAGCTTGCGACACCACGATGGAACCTTCTATGTGTCAACGTTTTCCAGAACGAGTGGCAGAACTCATGTGTATACCACAAGAGACATTGAAAAAGGCCCATGGAAAGAAACATCTTTTTCGCCTTCGCTGCACGACCATTCGTTGTTCTTCGATGATGACGGACGCATCTACATGCTCTACGGCGTCGGCGATCTTCGACTGGTAGAGTTGGAACCGGATCTGTCGGGCATAAAGGAGGGCGGCTTCAACGAAGTGGTGATCAGGAATGCCATTGCTGTGGCCGGTCGCAATGCCGGTCTGCGGGGTGAGGGGTCACAATTACGCAAGATCAATGGCAAGTACTATGTCATGAATATCATATGGCCTCGGGGTGATATGCGTACGCAGATTGTTCATCGTGCCGACAAAATCACCGGCCCATATGAAGGCAAGGTGATCCTTCATGACCAAGGAATCGCCCAGGGCTGTCTGGTAGACACGCCGGACGGCAAGTGGTATGCGGTTCTCTTCCAGGATAATGGATCGGTCGGGCGTAGTCCTTGGCTGGTGCCTGTCCAATGGGAGGGTGGCTGGCCTGTTCTGGGCGTGGATGGCAAGGTGCCGATGGTCTTAGATATTCCTGCCGGCGAGGGAGGTTTGGCCAATATCGTGGCCTCCGACGAATTCAATCGAAAGCTCGGCGAACCGTTACCCCTGGCGTGGCAGTGGAACCACAATCCAGACAGCCGTTACTGGTCGATCGGCGAACGGAGCGGTTACCTGCGGCTGACCACCGGACGGGTGGACAGGGAAGTCGTGCAGGCCCGTAATACACTTACCCAGCGTACCTTTGGCCCGGTGAGTTCTGCGACCACGAAAATCGAGGTAGGTAATATGAAAGACGGTGACTGCACCGGCCTGATCGCCCTGCAGAAGAAATACGGCTTTGTCGGTGTCAAGATGGTAGAAGACAGCAAGTCGATCGTCATGGTGAGTGCCCAATCCAATGCACCTGAAGAAATCGAAAGCGTTCCACTGAGGCAGCAAACCGTGTATGTCAAGATCGACTGCGACTTCAGGGACCGTACGGACAAGGCTTATTTTTGCTACAGCCTGGACGGCAAGACATGGACGAAGATCGGCACGGTTCTGCGGATGGCCTACACCCTGCCGCACTTCATGGGCTACCGCTTTGGGCTGTTTAACTTCACGACAAAAACCCCAGGCGGATTCGTGGACTTCGACTACTATCGCGTGAGCAATGAGATCGGCATGGAATAGCTGCGTGAAGACCCTGTGCCGGCTCAGCGGAGCTTGTTGTTTTCAACAGCGTTGTTATTATTGGCAAGGGCGGCAAAGATATAGGAATCGACAAATCGTGGAACGGCCTGATTGACGACGTGCGCATCTACAGCTATGCGCTTAGCCAAGATGACATAAAAGCCCTTTATGCCGGACAAGAACCTGAGCCAACATCGGATTGATTATTTAGATGAGATTGTGGGGGCAAATGCTGTCAGGTTAATTCGACGTTGATTGGCTTTTCGGGTGGGGGCGCGACGGTTGAGGCCAGTTCTCGGCCGAGGCGGAAGGCTTCGTTCATTGCGGAAGGATGCTGTTTTATCTGGCCGGCGGTATCCACCTTATTGACAAATAGATTGACAGCATAGATCATGTCCAAAACATCAAAAAAATATTTGGCCGTCAGGCGAACACTTTCGAACATCTTTTTGCTCCTGGTGCCCCCTACTGCAATGACCATTGCTCGGCGGTCACGGCCGGCTGTTTGCAGCGGCTGCTTGAGAACATACTTGCGAGACCAAAGGCACTGGCAGCGGTCAATGAGGGCTTTTGCCTGAGCGCAAAAGTTCATAAAAAAAATAGGCGTTGCGAAAATCAGCCGGTCCGCTTCGAGCATCTTCGAAGACAACATCTGGTAATCATCCTCGACGACACAGGCTCCTTTTTTGTAGCAGGAATTACACTCGATACAAGGTGCGATATTCAGACCACGAAGGCGTATGTACTCAGTTTCTGCACCAGCGGCCTCGGCACCTGCCAGGGCCTGGCGTAAAAGTAAATCGCTATTGCCTTTCAGCCGGGGGCTTGTCGAAATGCCAAGAACTTTTATGCTCATACAAAGACCTCTCTTGTTGAAGAGATATCATGCTATTCCGTGGAAAGCACGGAACAACATTGCAATTGATTATTTATCCTCAGCCCAAATTGTAACTTAAACATACTCGACAGTTGCAGGTGGCTTCGGCGTTAGATCATACAGGCAGCGGTTGACGCCATCTATCTGAGTAATTCTCTGAGAAATTCGGTTAAGTTTATCCCATGGAAGTTCGGTAACGGTTGCAGTCCTTGCATCAATACTCTCGATACAGCGAACAACAATAATCTGGCCGAATTCACGTCTGTTTCTTCTGATACCGGTTGCATAATCATTGAGCAGGACCGCCAAATACTGAAACGCCCCACTATCAGCGAGCTCGTCTTCAACGATAGAAGTAGCTGTGCGGACGGTTTCAAGACGCTGCGGCGTAACTTCGCCGACAATTCGCGTGGCAAGGGCCGGGCCTGGAAACGGAATACGCTGTGAGATTTCGGCAGGCAATTCCAGAAACTTACAGACCTCGCGGACACCATCTTTTCTCAAGGTTTTAAGCGGCTCAATGACTGAATAGCCATAAGCTGCTTGCGGGTCAATTCCGAGCTGAGCGAGAATATTATGCTGACGTTTGATTCCAGCTACGGTCTCCTCAATATCGGTAAGAATTGTCCCGTGCAATAAAAACTTTGCGCCGAACTCTTTGACAAGCCGACCAAAGACCTTTGAGTAGAATGTGTCGGTTATGGCCTGGCGTTTTTCTTCGGGATCCGTCAAGTGAGCCAGCGCAGAAAGAAACTCCTTCCGTGAGTCCACCAACTCTACCGTAATACCTAACAACGCAAAGACCTCGACGACCCGTTGTGGTTCACCCTCGCGCATCAGTGCATTATCAATAAAGACGGTTCTTAACTGATGGCCCAGGGCACGGTGCCCTATTACTGTTACAAGCGAACTGTCCACGCCGCCGCTGAGGGCGTTAATGGCCTTCGCATCACCCACAATTTGCTTAATTTGAGCGATTTGTTCCTCAACGAACCTGTTACAATCCATTACATTCTCCTAATAAATATATTGAGAATACTGTGAGATTAACCGTGGAAAACTAACAGTTTATACAATCGCTGTCAAGAATTGCCGCAAATTTACTCGTGACAAAGGCGGATTGTTGAAAAATTGTTGCAATTTTCATGCCTGGGTGTTAGGATGCGGCCGAGGTTATAGTAAATGGCTGAGCAGGTCGAAAATACTGATCAGGGCGGTGGAACTGCTATAAGTAAAGCCGTGAGCGATTTTATTAACGGCTTAAGTGAGGAGTATCGTATGCTTATTATTCTAAAAGCGCAACTGTACGACGGGATATGGGAACCGATGCTCGATGACCTGCGAAACCGCTTATCAGGTAAACCCTACATATTTAAGCTCGTCAATCGAATACAGGACGATATCAGACGTATTGAAGAAATGCAGGAATTCGAGTCTGAGCATAATATCGACCTGGCTGACTATATAAAAGTGTAAAGGTATAAGAAGTAAGGAACATAAATTCCTCAATTTTGCGTTTTTCACTTTAGCTTATACAGGAACGGATGGTGCGACGATGTTGAAAATGTGGCGATACAGATTTCTTTTACCGGTGTGTCTTTTGATTTTGTGTAATTCGGCAAAGAGCATGGCCGCTGAAGGTAATTCGTGGTGGCTTGTTTCTCCGGAGCTGCTTAAACATGCCAAGCTTGAAATAGTATGGCAAACACAACTGCTTTTGGAAGAGGGTGAAAGTCTAAAAGATTTGCATATTCTTGGTAATCGCATCTACGCGTTGTCGAACCGCAATTATATTGTTTCTCTGGACGGGAAAAAAGGTGGTGTGATATTTGAGAGACCCTTTGCTCCGCTCGGTTTCCGGATTATAGGATTGGAACTTTATAATGATGAGCTTTTTTCTGTAGTAGGCAGTGAGCTCCTTGAGATTAACCTGGAATTCGGTACAGAACGCAGTAACACAGCTCTGGAGTTTGGAATAGTTTGTCCTGCCGCTCGTAACAGCTCTTATTTTTACGTGAGCGGAACTGACGGGCGCATGCACGCGTTTCGCGCCGATGATAAAGTACAGGTTTTTAAGGTAGCTGCTGATAACGATTCGATGATTACTTCGATTATCGCTGATGATAATCTTGTCATTTTTGGTACCGAAGGAGGCAATGTAGTAAGCATAACGCCGGATGGACCGCAAAGGCTTTGGCAATTCGATGCTGCAGGTAGTATCGCCGGAAGGATTGTCCGAGACGGCGATTCCCTGTTTTTTGCAAGTAAGGACACAAACGTTTACAGGATCGATATAGTTGACAGTTCCAAGAGGGAGTTTGCCTGGAAATACCAGACAGAAGCAGTTCTTGAGGAGGCCCCCCGGGTAACGCCGGAAGTAGTTTATCAGCATGTTCGCTATAAAGGTTTGGAAGCAATAAACAGGAAAAGCGGCAAACTAATGTGGGAGGTGCAGGGAGGGATTGATTTGTTAGCGGAGACGGCTGGGAAGGCTTACGTGATTGCACAGGGTAAACTCGTAGTGATGGACAATAAGAAGGCAAAGCGGCTGTATTCCGTTAACTTTGCCGGTATTTCGAAATATACGGCCAATATGGCGGACCCGAAAATCTATATCGCCAATGAGACCGGACGAATCGCCTGTTTAAAACCGGTTGAATAGTACACAGTTAAAAGTATGGCGTCGATGCGTTATTGCGAGCCGGATGTGAGAGGAAATGTGCGGGGCCAGGGTAAATTAAAATTCTGAATCTTTGAAAGGGAGAATGTGCAAATGGATGTGAAAATTAAGACAGCGCTGGTAAGTGTTTCGGACAAGAACGGAATCGTTGATTTTTCCAAGGCGCTTGGCAAAATGGGAGTCAAGATAATCAGCACCGGGGGTACGGCTAAAGCCCTAAGCGATGCGGGGATTAAAGTTGTAGGTATCGAGTCGGTGACCGGCTTTCCAGAGATGATGGACGGCCGAGTGAAAACGCTTCATCCGAAGATACACGGCGCACTGCTTGGGCTTAGGGACAAAAAGGAACATAAAGCGGCAATGAAAGAGCATGGCATTGAGCCGATTGATTTGGTCTGCGTGAATCTTTACCCCTTTGAAGCGACAATCGCCAAGCCCAATTGTACATTGGAAGAGGCGATTGAAAATATCGATATTGGCGGGCCGAGTATGATTCGCTCGGCTGCAAAGAATCACAAGTTCGTTACAGTTGTTACAGAGCAGGGACAGTATAAGCAAGTTATTGAGCAGATGCAGAAAAAGGATGGCGCTGTGAGCCAGGAATTGCGCAGCGATTTCGCGCGTATCGCCTTTGGCCTGACGGCTTCTTATGACGCTGCCATATCGAAGTATCTTAACGGCAAGCAGGCGGTAGAGTATCCTGAGAGAGTCTCAATCGCCATTAAGAAAGAGGCATCCCTGCGTTACGGTGAAAATCCTCATCAAAGCGCTGCGTTCTATAAACTGGCATCAAGTGGAGAGATGTCGGTTAGCAGTGCCACTTTGCTGGAAGGCGGTACGGCTATCAGTTTTAATAACCTTTTAGATATCAATGCGGCATTCGAACTGGTTAAGGAATTCGAGGAGCCGGCGGCTGTCGTCGTGAAACACCTCAATCCCTGCGGCTGTGCGGTTGATGAGGACATTCTTGAAGCATACAGGAAGGCCTACGAGGGCGATGTTATTAGTGCATTCGGCAGTATCATCGCTTTGAACAGGAAAGTTGATGTTGAGCTTGCCAGGACGATTATGGAATCTTACAGCCGATTCGGTAAGGCAAGAGGGGCCAGCGGCTTCTTTGCTGAGGTGATTATCGCACCGGGATTTGAGCAGGATGCTCTCGAGATAATCCGGACATTAAAGGCCTGGGGCGGCAGGGTTCGGCTAATGGAGACCGGTGCAATCGACCGGACCAAAATAGATGGGGCTGAATACGATGCACGCTGCGTTGTCGGTGGGATGCTTCTGCAAAAGAGAGATTTGGTCGGCTGGGAACCGACAGAGTTAAAGTATCCGACCAAGACCAAGCCGAGCAAGGAGCAGCTTGAGGATTTAAGGATTGCCTGGCTTGTCGCCAAGCATACCAAGAGTAACACTATCGTGCTTGTAAAGAACAGAAAGGTATTGGGAGTGGGCGCGGGACAGATGAATCGCGTTGAATCCGGACTGATTGCATTCAAACGCGCCGGTGACAAGACTAAGGGCTGTGCGATGGCTTCGGATGCATTCTTCCCATTCCCGGATAACGTTGAAAATGCTTCCAAGGAAGGTGTGGCCTGTATAGTCCAGCCGGGCGGCTCGAACAAAGACGATGAAGTAATTGCCACGGCAGACAAGCACGGCATTGCAATGGTGCTTACAGGCAAGCGGCATTTTAAGCATTGAGCGGGAGGGCGTTTTGCAAAATTATGGATTTCATATTCAGGTGTGGAGGTAGCTAAGAAATGGATAAGCTTTATGAAGAATCGGAGACGGGGTGCTGTCCGAGGTTTAATCCTGAGCCGTGGGATGAAAAAGAGGTAACTTTTCAGGATAAATTATTCGTTAAGGACCATGTCAGAAGTTTCCTGCACATTCCACTGAACTTTGGGAAGGTGATGGTGAGGAATATGGAGCGGATTTCGGAAGCCCAGGCCCTTCCAAAGGAGCCGTTACTGCTTTCGGATGAAAAATCACTCTGGGGAGCGGATGTGTATATTGGGGTGGCCAAGGAAGTGCCGGGGGCAGAAATGGTAAGGATTTCGGGGACTTTTCTGACCAAGGTTTTTGAAGGGCCATACAAGAACATTCGGCATTGGGTGGGAGAGATGAAGGTCTATGTCGAATCAAAGGCAAAGGCAATGAAAAAGATGTACTTTTTCTATACGACCTGTCCAAAGTGCGCTAAGTTCTACGGCAAAAACTATACCGTTATATTGGCTGAAGTATAACACGCTCATCAAAACGAGATTTGCGTTGTTGTTCTCGGCGCCCGTCTAAGGGTGATAATAACGGGCGCCGGAGTAGTTTTTTACCAGTTGGTCTATTCTGCGCCAATAACTGTTACGTCCGGCGGCTGGATCGAGCGAATATTGCGACCCAGCCGGGCACGCCATAAAAGAGTCTCCTCAAGGTTTTGCCTGGCGATATCGGCTTTTAGTGAAAGCAATTCATACTCGTCAGCTTTTCCAAGCAGCTCTTCCGCCTCTTTGAGTTGTTCTTCAAAACTAAGAATTTCCTGCTGGGCCAGAGTCATTTTTGTCGAGAGGTTGGCCAACTCATCACTGAGAGAGCTTAACACAATACTGCCCGGAGGATTGCTTACATCTTCCTGTCGTTTTGCAAGGTCTATTCTGGCTCTTATAATTTTCTCTTTGATGTCTTCCATGTCGGCCGCGGAAGCCCTGCCGGATTCGTAGAGTTTTTTAGTTTCTTCGAGACGTCTTTCATGCACATCGAGCATCGACTTTAATTCCCTGGTAATCGGGTCGTCTTCGACAAGTTTTTTCCGCCTGGCTTGTTCTTCGGCTATTCGCTTGGCTGTTGCTTCATAGAGCGTTTCATCTGAGGCCCGCTTCATTATGGTGGCTTGGTGTTTTTGGCGCAGGCTGCTGATATCTCTGAGAATCACATACCGTGAGAGGTCCCGGGAACCAGAGATATCTCTGAGTTTTGCCTGCATCTGAACGAGCTGCTGCTCTGCGCTGTCGGCTTCCTTGCCAGCAAGCACAAGTTGGCTGTCGAGTTTAGCTCTATACTCTTTAAAAGCTCCACTTAGGGCACTACGCAGGTTATCGATGAGGGCAACCATAAACTCCTCTGCTGCGGGTTTTATGTCATTGGGAAGCCCGACTTGCAGGCGGAACAAGATGGTTTGCTCGTCAGCAGCGGGTAGTGGGCTTGTAACTGTTGGGGCGCGAGGGGTTGTGGGGCGGCGCGTTGGGGTTGTGGTTGTAGTGCTTCTGGGACGAGGCGTTCGTGCGGTATGAGTCCGAGTTGGGGCTCTTGAGGCGGTTGGAGACGTTCTGGCACGAACTGCGGCTCCTGGAAATGCGACTCCTGGCGGTATGCCTATGCCGCCGAGAGCTGAATCCACTGCAAAAATTTCCTCGATTTCGAAGAGCTCAGAAGCGACGTCCGGCGAGATTTCCAGTACTTCGCGGGTGGCTTTTCCAGCGACTCCGGAGCTGCGCAACAAGTAGTCGACAGCGAATTCATTGAGCGGCAGGACTGCCTCGTCGGTGGTAATCTTGACCAGACAGCTTGCGGTTTGCGTGTTTGAGATTTCCTTCTTTGCCGGCTTTTCGTCTGACCGCGCTGTGGTTGCGGTTAGAAGGACCAAAGCCAATAAAAAGACAACAGGTTTTGTGGTTTTCATATCAAATCTCCTTTCGAATTATTGTGTTGATTGTTTTTGATTTCTGATAATGTTTGCCGGGCTTCTTCGGCCCATCGGCTTTGCGGGAAGAGCTCAATAACGCGGTTGTATGCCTGGATGGCGGAGTCTTTTTGGTCAAGCTCACGGTACATACGATTGGCCTGGTAAACGAGGATAAAGGCGGTTTTGTCGACCTGTTTCTGGATTTCTTCGAGTGGGTCGGAGTAGCTCGCGAGCTGAGTCTGGAGTTCGTTAAGTCGGCGTTGTCTTCGCTCCTCGTCGAGGACCTCCCGGATAAAGTTCAATGTGGCATCGGTCTGTATCTGGAGCTGTTTTATCTGAATTTCGAGCGCGACGAGCTTCTGCTGGTCCCTGGTTTTTTTGGCGGTGTAATTCCAAAGACCAAGAGCGAACAGAACGACAGCGGCAGCTGCAACACGGACAACCAAATTTGCGATGTTCCTGCGATTGGCACGGCGGCGGACGGCAGCGGCCAGATTTGCAGATATGGGCACAGGCCCCCCTGCCGTTCGGTCGGCTTTTTGAATCAGATTTTTTATTTTGTCTTCTGTCATAGTTTATTACCCAATCAGTTCAGCCAGGTCCTGTCTCAGTCGTTCTCTGGCCCGGCTTAATCGAACCTGCAGGGCGTTTTTGGATATACCGAGGATTCGTGCAATTTCGTCTGTCGAAAGCTCCTGCAGATACCTTAGTACAACCGGCTCTCGATATTTGAGAGGTAAAGCCTGTACTGCAAGGCGGACCTTGTGGAAAGTTTCATCGTCCATCTGCGCCTTACCCTCATCGTGGGCCGGCAATACAGATGCTCTAACGGCAGCTCGCGAAAAGAACCTGAGATAGAGCATTTGCTTATATCGGTAGCTGCGGCATTTGTTTATTGTTATGGTAAAGAGCCAGCTTTTGAGGCTGCATTCGCAGCGGAATTTTTTCAGACCGAGAAACGCAGCGAGCAAGACTTCCTGAACAATATCCTCGACCTCGCCGGGCCAGCCGAGCAGTCGGTTGGCCAACACCGCAATATCTGCGGAGTATCCTTCGACAATCCTGTCAAAAGCAGTTTCGTCGCCCCGGCTGAATTGTCCAACCAGGAGCTCATCATCAAGGTTTTTGGCCATGACCACTATATTAGACAAGAGAATAGGGAAAAAATTACAAAAAAATGGAGAAATTGTGCAAATTCTGTATCAGTGCGACTAAAAACAAAAAGCCCGGCTGATTGCCGGGCTTTTTGCAATGTTTGAATTTTATAAACAACTCATTTCTTTTTTGGTTTTAAGCCGGCGGCTTTGCGAAGCCTGGCCGCCATATCCGTTTTTTCCCAGGTGAAGTTGGCCCCCTTTCGGCCGAAATGACCGCCATAAGAGGTTTCGGCATAGATTGGGCGGTCAAGTTTCAAGTACGCGATCATTTTCTTGGGAGTCAGGGGGAACAGTTTTCTAACGATTTGGCTTATTTCTTGCTCGCTGATTTTTGCGGTTCCCTCTGCATCTACAAAAACAGAAATCGGCTCGGCTACTCCAATAGCATAAGATAGTTGTACTTCACAGGCGTCGGCGAGGCCGGCAGCAACGATATTCTTAGCGATGTATCTGGCCATATAGCTTGCAGTTCTGTCCACCTTTGTGGGGTCTTTTCCGCTGAAGGCACCGCCGCCGTGACTGCCTCTCCCGCCATAGGTGTCAACGATTATTTTTCTGCCGGTAAGTCCACAATCTCCCTTTGGTCCGCCTGTTACAAAACGGCCTGTCGGATTGACGTGGTATATAATGTCCTTGTCAACAAGGCGCTTCGGCAAAACAGGAAGTATCACTTTGTCGATAATCTGTTTTCGCAATTGTCTGTAACCGATAGACGGTGCGTGCTGAGTTGATACTACAACGGTATGAATGCGTGTCGGCTTCTTGTTTTCATACTCGACCGTCACCTGACTTTTACCATCGGGTCGCAGCCAGGGCAATATCTTATTCCGGCGTGCTTTCTCCAGTCGAGTTGTTATAGCGTGCGCAAGCTGAATCGGCATTGGCATAAGAGCCGGCGTTTCCCTGCAGGCAAATCCGAACATCAAGCCCTGGTCACCGGCCCCTTGTTCTTTGTGCAGACCTACGCCTTCGGTTACACCCTGTGAGATATCGGGGCTCTGCTTGTCAAGGGTAACCATAACAGCACAGCTTTCATAATCGAAGCCCATCGCGGGGTCAGTGTAGCCAATCTCTTTGATGGTGTCGCGGACTACCGTCGGAATATCAACGACTGCTTTTGTTGTTATTTCGCCGGCGACCATGACCATGTTGTTTTTTACCAGAGTTTCACAGGCAACCCTGCTTTTTTTGTCCTGTGCGAGCATTGCATCAAGGATTGCATCGGACACGTGGTCGGCTATTTTGTCAGGATGGCCCATTGTTACGGACTCACTGGTAAAGAGGTATTTGTTGGTGTCATAATGAGGATTGCTTTGAATCGATTTTTTTGCCATTTGTGGTTCACCCTTTCAGCAGATGGTTGAATTTTTACTCAAGACCAAAATGATATACAATAATGATTGCCTATGCAAAGTCAAACCAAAAATAATTGATGCAGGACAGATGTTTTTAACCTTATGGTTTATTACTTTTCTGAGCTATCATTGAGTCTCCAATTATATTTCATATATTCAATGGTATAATTTTCTACTTCAAGAAAATGTTTGTCCTGCTCTGAGATATAATTAGTAAGAAAATTCAAAACGGCCCGAACGGCCGGCTGCTGGTCTTTAAACTTCTTGTCTGTACCGAACTTGCCGATAAACTCACTGCCGAACCAGCTTGGTTTAAGTATGACGGAAAGATATATTTTTTGCTTTTTTCCGTCTATCTTGAATGCCAGGGGGCTGGACAGGAATTTTTTGGCCTGGTCGTCAAGCTGCTCATAAAGTTTGTGTCCGTAATAGGGCTCATTGCGCAAAGGGGGACTGGAGAGGGTGGCATAAGACAGGGCCAAAAACGCTCGTGGCTCATCGAACTCTTTGCGGAAGAACCGCTGTTCAATTTCCAAAAGAGTAAATACCTGGTCCTCCATGACTTTAAACTTTTGCTTATTGATGCCACCAATACGTTTGTTGATGTGCCTGATACTGTCAGGTTCCCAGCCCGGGAGAAGGTGGAGCCACCGATACGACTCTATAGGATAATTTTCGACAATTATCTGAAGCATTATTATGTTGTACGCGTTAGTCCAGAACGCGATCTTGTCCTCTTTCGGCCAGGAGTTATATTCATTTGGATTGAGTTCGGCAAATTCATCCAGGAGTTTTTTTAATTTCAACCTCTTCAGTTTCAGCTTCCGATAGTCCACCATCCCTTTATCGTCAACGAAGCTACTTAGGATATCGGCGCATTTATTATGGAAAGTCGCTTTGGGAGGCGGCTTGACATCATTAGGCTCGGCCTTAATAGGTTTGAACTCGTTAGGTTCAGTCTTTGTGGGCTCAAGTTCGTTAGGTTCGGCTTTACTAAGTTCAGTCTCATTAGGTTCAATTGCCGGAGGCTTGATATCGTTTGGTTCAACTTCCGGGGAGGCAACTTCATTAGGCTCGGTCTTTACAGGTTCGACTTCATTAGGTTCGAACAAGTTGGGTTCCGCTATAGTAGATTCAAGCTTTGGGTCTACAGGCGGTAGAGGAACGGTTGATTCGCGCTCTTCAGGCAGACAACCAACGATAAAAGATAATACTATCAGCCCGTTTATAAAAAAAAGACGATATTTGGCCATTCCAACTTCCGACAACTAAATACTCGGTTCTTCCAGCAATAAGACGTCTCATTCTTGTGTTAGCATAAGGCATTAACTAATAAATGCAACGATTTGTTATTTGTTTTTATCGTATTTTTGTGGAGCAACCCTCATATAAGCCAAAAGGCTTTTACGAGAAGTCAGGCGAGATTCTATATTTCAGCCCTTTAATACAGCTAATGGTACCATTCTGGCGACGGCTTTTGCCCAGCCGCATTCTATAACAATTCGGACGACCTCATCAATGTCTTTATAGGCATCGGGCGCTTCTTCCTTTATTTTATGTTTGTTGCCGGCAATGAGCTTTACACCTTCCATACTTTGTCTGAACTGGTCGTCGCTAATTTTAGCGGGAGTGATAATTCTGCCCCTGCGAGCTTTTCCAAGCGCAGCCGTTCTGCTCATCACTCTGCCTGCACCGTGGTTGACCGAGCACAAAGATTCATCAGAATTGCCGGTTCCGACCATCAAATAGCTTGCTGTGCCCATCGAACCGGGTGTGATTATAGGCTGGCCAATCCCTGAGAAGATGGTACCCGCCATACGATCCCGGCCGAAAGCACGGGTGGCACCTTTGCGGTGTACCCAAAGTCGTCTGCCACTGTGGTCTTCGAGCTTTGCCATATTGTGAGCGACATCGTACACCATTTTCATTGGCGTTAGACCGAACATTCTGTTAAAGCAACGCCTTACAAGCAGAGCCATAATGTGACGATTCGTAAATGCGAAGTTGGCGGCAGCGCCCATTGCGTTGATATAATCTTTGCCGGCGTCGCTTTCTGTCGGCAAATATGAGAGCATTTTTCTTCTTTCGGCCATTTCGGGTTTGTCGGCAGCAATACTCATATACCGGTCGGCGATTTCATAGCCGAACCGGCGGGAACCCGAATGTATCATTACAACAATTTGATTTTCAAAAAGACCGAGTGTTTTTGCTAAATCCTGGTCGAAGATTTTTTGCACGTGTTGAATTTCAATAAAGTGATTACCGCCACCAAGTGTGCCGAGCTGCCCGGAACCTTTTTGTATCGCGGCGTTCGGCACTGCGGCAAGGTCGGCAGGCATACAGCCATGCTCCTCGATTCTTCTGATGTCCTCGGCAAACTCGCCAGGCTCGAATGCCTCCCAGGCATGGTGTCTGACTCTTTCTGCAAGGGTGGGTATGGAAGCGGCACCGTTATTTATAACAGCTTCGATGCCGGCTTTGTCCAACGGAAGATTGGCCCTGCCCTCACCCAGTGGGATATCATGAGCGATAGATACAGCGATTTTGTCGGTGTCGATATCGCCTTTTGAAAAGGGTGTGCGTAAAAGGCGCATACCACAGTTAATATCGTACCCGACGGCGGCAGGCATTATGGCGTTGCCTAATCCTAAAACGGCTCCGATAGGTACGCCGAAACCAACGTGGATATCAGCGGTGGCAAGGACCTTTTTGGCCGGGGGCAAAGAAGCTGCATCATAAAGCTGACGGACAGCTTCGGGCTCGAGTTTGATGGCTTCAGAGGCGTAAATGGTTGCATCCGTAACCATTTGGCCGCATCGTCCCATATGCAGGCGAAAGGGGTCTATGCGAACAAGTTTTGGAGTTGATTCGGACACAAATAAATCCTTAACAAACGCTTATCAGTTCTGAGAATACAATTATATCGGCTTTTACGATCTATGGATAGAGACTTTTGCGAAAAAGCTTAAGAAAAACGAGACTGTAGCATCTTTACAGAGTTCTCTGCTATCCTGTTTTTCGTTTTTCACCGTTTCTGCTCCAATGTAACGTTGTCCACCCGAAAAACCTCGTCATAGTTGTCATTGAAGGACTTATGTAAGCTTGCTGCATACGGCTGATTATAGTATCTTGGCAGCATGAATACCATAAGAAACCTTACAACAAACCTCTTTCATCTTATTGTTTGTGCTTGCGAATTGTTTAGCTATGGCCTGACTTTCCTGCGGGCTATTCTTTGTTCAAGAGCAGTACTGGCGACTATGCTACTGGCCGTGGAGAGGCAACTCGCTGCTTGTAAGCACCAGATCAATTCAAAGAAGCAGTCGCAGCCACGATTCACGGCAGGTTTTCGTCTTCTGTGGGTGCTGCTCTCAAAGTCCCTGGACAAGTGGGAAGACCTTGTTTGCCTAATGCAACCAGCTACAGTCAAAAATTGGAATACTACAGCTTTCTGATACTTCTGGCGATGGAAGTCGCGTAGAAAAGGTGGACGACCTCAGATTTCCAAGGAAATACAGAATTTAATCTACAGGCTGAGCAAAGAGAATCCCTTATGGAGCCCTGAAAGGATCAAGGATACGCTTGTCCGCCTCCAGTATGATCCACGATGCGAGGATACTATACGCAAATACATGTTTAAGCCTCGAAAACCTCGCAAGAAATCAACTACATGGCTTCCATTTCTGCATAATCACCTGGATGTGTCATGGACAATCGATTTCCTCACAGTTACGACCATCAATTTTGCCACATTGTATGTTTTCCTTGTTCTTGACCATGGTCGTCGGAACATTGTACACGTTGCGATAACAAGGTATCCATCAATGAGATGGGTAGTCCAGCAACTACGCGAGGCGATGCCATTTGGTCTACAGCCCAAATACCTCTTCCGTGACAATGACGGCATCTATGGCAATGGAGTGCGAGCTTTTCTGGAAAGCTGCAGCATAACGGAAGTTCGCACTGCATACCGAAGTCCTTGGCAGAATCCGTTCGTAGAGAGATACATAGGGACATTACGGCGAGAGGTGCTCGATCATGTTATAGTGCTTAACCAAGGCCCATCTTGAGCGATTAATTCGGGAGTTTACTGAGGATTACTATCATATAGCACGACCGCACCAAGGCCTCGCTGGTGAGACGCCTGTTTCACAAACAAAACAACCAGAAATTCCTGGCCTAAGCAAACTCATCTCTATTCCGGTGCTCGGAGGTTTGCATCACCGATATGTCCGCGTAGCGGCTTGAATTGTCGAAGAACTTCCTGCGCTCGTCTCAGTATCCCCGTCGATTCCCCGGTTTGTTGTGAAAAAATGTCCGATTGAATCATTGGGCACCACTCGAATGGGACAACATGTCGCAAACTTCGGCAGTCTTCGTGGCACACCTCCCTCAAGATATGGTTTTTCGCAGGGACAGCCATCTCGCTGCTGTTGGGATAGCTTTGCACAAAGGCGAATTATGGCATCGATTCTTGTGGTACGTGATAGCTTCGCCTCCGGGGTATTGGTACCTACCGGGCTGGTTTCTATACGTCGGCTCAATTCGATCGTCATATCCTCATAAGGAATGCTATGTTCCTTACAAAACTTGGCGACATAACCACCGATGCACATCCCGATGGAGGCTTCAAAAAGCTGTGCTGGCCACATCCCGTCTCGCTTTTTATCTCCATCCTCACCACGTCCAGTTGTCACTGTGTATCCTTTACAGATCGCCGAAAAACGGAATCCGTTTTCATACTTAACCAGCACTTCCATTAGCTATCCCTCACAGAGCATGTGATGAATTCCCTCTGCTGCTATCTTAGCATCGGCAATGGCAGTAACCGCATCTAAGTTCAGATTTACTATGTCGCCGCCGGCGAACAATGCGGGGATTGTAGTCATACCATTTTCGTCAACCTTTACTTTTCTTTGGGGTGTAAACTCCAGTTTTTCAAAGAGCTC
>CAYVIT010000032.1:0-29295 GCA_964451425.1 uncultured Pirellulales bacterium | reverse complement strand
ACCCGCTTATGGTATTTGTTATTTTGGGATGTGGAATAGTCTCAACGGCTAACGCTTGGACTGTGCCAGGCGCTCCACCTTTCAACACTATTCAAAATGCAATCGATTCTCTGGCTGTCGTCGATGGCGACACCATTACCGTTATTGGTAATCCCGCTTCCCCAATCGTTTACTCAGGTGCGGGATTTTATAACGTCGACTTTAAGGGCAAGAATATAACAGTGCAAACAGGTGACGCGGCGGGAACCACCTATAGAGCAAAATCCGCAATTATCGATTGTCAAAACCGGGGGCGGGGCTTTATCTTCCAGAGCAAAGAAACAACCTCTGCGCGTTTACAAGGTTTTATCATCCGAAATGGCTATGCTGAGGACCTATTATGGCCTCGTGAACCTAACGACAATGCAAGCGGTTACGGAGGCGGTATATATATTAAGGACAGCAGACCAACCATTCTTCAATGTGATGTAAATGATTGCACAGCCGATGCAGGAGGTGGAGCTATATTCTGCGATGAGGACGGCGACGCTTTTATTCTTCAATGCAACATAGGCACAAGCTGGGAAAGTTATAACTTTGCCGGTGTGGGATTTTATAAATACATAGATGTAAACGATGTAAATGACGTAAATACTTTAGATGTCAACGACCTTCATCAATTAGGCGGCGGAATTTACTGCAGAAACTCCAGTCCACAGATTAATAACTGTAATATATTCTGGAACGTGTCCGCTGGCTCCGGCGGCGGAATCGCATGCGAAAACAGCAACGCAATTATCACGAACAGCAACGTCTGGGACAATTACTGCTATGTCAACGATGACAGGATTGACCAGCACGGCGGCGGTATATATATCAAAGACTGCCCAGGCGCCGGGCCGCAGATTTCAGGATGTTCCATAATGAGCAACGCCGCAAGATGGTCGGGTGGGGGAATAGCCATTATAGATAGTAACGCACGGATTGTTGGAATCCCAAGAAGAAATAAAATAATTGATAATGATTGCTGGGCCAGCGCCGGAGGTATTTATTGCGAAGGAAATCCTTCCGGCGACCCTAACGCCGACCCCAATAATCCGAACTGCTTTATACAAAATTGCGATATAGCGCACAACTGGGGCTACTGGTGCGGAGGCGTCAGCTCCGATTACGGCAGCTTTGCTGATATAAACAATTGCACGATTGCGCAGAATGTTGCAAGCTGGAGCTGGCTGGTCGGTGGTCTTGAATGCTACGGCGGTGGTGGCGCAAATGTAACAGGTACAATCTTCTGGGGCAATACAGGTATAGAGCAAGTCGGCTCAACAGGAGGCTCTGCTCTGGCTATGGCAGCCGGCGGCCTGGAAATGGAAACAGCCGGATTTGGAGTCAACACCGGCATTAAAGCTACATACAGCAACATACAAATGTTTGACAGCGACGGCTTTTACGACCCGACTGCTGTCTGGCCGGGCGAAGGAAATATCAACAAGGACCCATTGTTTATCAGCCCTGTTCATCGACCATACAATTTTCACCTGACGGCAGACGAATGGAACATAAGTCCGTCCATCAATGCGGGCAATCCAATTGCCGATTATTCACAGGAACCTGCGCCGAACGGCGGCAGAATCAATATGGGGGCTTACGGGGGAACCGCGGAGGCAGACTGCTCGGATATATTACGTCCCGTACCCTCAGATGCGGACGCCGACCTTGCGGTTAATATGGTTGATTTTGCCATATTGGCCGACAACTGGGGCCTGCAAGGCGGAAATATCAAAAATAAAGGGGCGGACGCTGATAACAACGGCATCGTGGATGGACGCGACCTGGCTATACTTCACAAGTTCTGGCTGTGGTTACAATAAACTCGCTCTACCGGGGGTCGGGAACATATTGCAGCGCAACAATTCTTACTTTCCCGTCGGGTAAACTAAAATTCATCTTGTTAACGCCGCTTCTATCCAGTATAGCAACTGCTCTCTTTTGTGGGCCGTCAGTACCGATGCGAACAAGTATGTAGGCTGTAAAGACATCGCTGCGAACGGTAACGAGATTACTGATTCGTGAGAAGATTACATCGCGTTCTTCGAAATCATCCTCTATACCATCGCCAAATGTTAAATCGGGAAATTCTAACAGGTCCCCTGCCTGAGGTCCGTCCGTACGCGCATAGTATCCAATGCTGCTGAAAGCGTTCGGGTCGCTAACGCCGACAAAATTCAGCTCTCCGATGCTCCCAAAAGCTCCTGCGACATCTCGATGGTCAACTATAGCCTGCGCAAGTTTCTGATTGAACGGTTCATTTCTTCTCTGGGAGACCCAGGGCAATTGCGCCAACACATACCAGGGTGCGGTATTGATATTTATTCGGCCGGGAATTTTCCATTCCGAACCGTCATCCTCGTCTACAAGACCGTCGGCGTCATTATCAATATTATCGCTGTTCGGGTCGAAGACCGTCAGATATTGAAAAACATTTCTATGCAAAGGATTCTGCACATCCAACCTCACATTATGCTCCTGGTCTACGGCTGTGCTGAGTTCTAACTGTTCAAATGCCATCAGCTGTCGGCCGATTGTGCTGTTACGCGTCGTGCCGTGTCCCAAAGTCAATATTCGCGGGATGTCGCCAACTGTTATAAATCTTGCGGGAGGGAAGAGAGGATTAGGCAGAAAGAAACTGTAAAGGTGCTTTGGATATGAATAGGAAGGATCATCAAAAGGGATATGCCGATAGTTCGCGATTCCAAGACTGCCGCCGTAGGCAACATCCTCAGCCAGAGTTTGATAGACAACCCGCCATTCGCGGTCGTCACGCCCAAAAGCAAGTGAGCTGCCGGGCATTGCCAGGTTAGGTTCGATTGCCTGATTATCAACATATATCATTGTCCCCGGGGCCGGCACCAATACACTGCGCAGCAGGGACACATCATAACTGCTGCCCCACGCTCCCTGGGGGATAGGGGGCTTGCTCTTGTCAGGGTCAGGCCTGCGGTCTATGGGCGGCTTGCTTTTGTCAACCTCCGACTCTATCCAGTTCTCAAAGAATCTAAGTGCCGGATTTGGCCATACTGTCGTGGGCGTATTAGGGTCGTTATAGATGGCGAACTGGCCGGCCTGATTTACAATTACATAATAGCCGTTTGCCTTGATTAGTTCCCCGAAGGGAAACGTAATTAAATATTGGTCGGCGGGATTATTTCTGTTAACAAACTCAAGGACAAAGTCACCCAAGTCTATATCCTTATCGAACGGATTGCAGAGCTCAAGCGCAAAAAAGGCAGGAGCAATCTTCCAGGCGATTTCATTGATGAACGGCTGGGCCTCAAAACCATAATGGATGATGCCGGTGGAGGTATCGACGAGCGTCGTTACCAGGCTGTTACTGTTGACATCCAGGATTTCATCGCCATCTTCGTCGTCCTCATCGGCAAAGTCGACTAAGTTTACAGCAAGCTGCGCAAAACGCTGGTCTGTATTCGGGTCGGGCACGAAAGGATACGTAAGCCTGTTATATATTTTAAGTGCGGATGTTTCCCTGTTGACGTTGAGCATCTTATCACCGTTCGGGTCGATAATCCTGTCCATACTGTAAGTGGTACCAATATGTCGATAGGAATATATCAAATTTGGAAGAAGCATGTCGTGGTAGGACCTCTGGTACCACTCAGGAAGATTGGAATCAAATGGGGTCCGCTTGCCAACCTGAAACGCGTAGTCCCAGGTTTCCTCAATACGAGTATCAATATCAGGATGATTCACTAAAAATCGATTCCGCAATTCCAATTCATCAGATATATCGAATGGTGTGTATGCACCCGCAGGTAAATAGTAACGCCAAACAACATTTTTTTCGTACATAAATATATCATTTGGTTCGATTCCGCACCGCACATTCTGCAATTTGTCTGCCGCCTCAGCAAGAGTGCCGTTAGCCCCCCGTTGAGAAAGTGCAGCCAGGTTTATTTGAGTCTGGCTTGAGCCGTCAATTAGGTTTGCATCTGCTGCAGCAGGGTCAAATTTGAAACCCACATTGGCATTCAACATTGCCTCGTTGTCAACAACTCTAACGGCAACGTAAATGGGCTGCCCCTTGCTGCCGGTCATATCGGGCAGCTTAATCCATACAGAATCTGAAGCCCCGTCGCCGTCGGCGTCAGCCGGATATGGATTTATACCAAGCACATTGCTGTCACCAATTTCCACGGGGCTTTGGTAGTCCGAAATAATTCCAGCCGACAAACCCCAGGCATGCAAACCCAACTGGTTATTAACATCGGATATATGCTGCCAGTAATATACATCATCAGTTAGGTCAGCGGGTGTGCCTCCATCGTTAAGTATCGGCTCGAGGGACGCCAGCCAGGGATTGTTGGCGTCAGGATAGTCGTAGTATTCCTGCCCCAGGATGCCAGGTGTATCCGAGACGAGCTGCTGTGAAATCTCGGCAATGACCGTTTCGATAGCCAGATTAAGCTCTTTGTTTTCAGATATGGCCGATGTCGCTATATTGTCGACGCGGGCCATCATAACAAACAGTATGCCGACAATAGCTAACATACTCGTCAGAACAACGGTCAGAATAAGGGCCGAGCCGGTTGAGAATGCGCCTCCCGAAAATTTTCTTTCTCTTGTTTCCATTATTGCCGGATTAGTCTGCCCAATAAACGATATGTGTAAACTTTCTGCCGTTTCTTATAATACCTTTGGAATCGTATAGCGTGAAAGTGAATTTGATAGCTTTTGCAGTAACGTGTTGGGTCGGCAGTGGAAGCTCGATATTCATCGGAAACCAACTATAATTCATAATAGCAGGTTCCCACCTTGAAAACTGTATCGCAAAATCGTCTACGCCCTTGGCCATATACATCACTAAATCTTTGTAATCATTTGGATCTATAGTTGGATTCATTGTCCAGTAGTTCGGATCAGGAGGCAGCACCCGCCACTCCGCCAAAGACTTGGTGTAATACTCCTCATCGAGATTCATAGGATCTATAATCGGAACTGATGAATCATAAGTCAGTATTGTTTGTCTCCTCACTAATATTTTATCTTTGGGTGTCGTGGCGGGTGGGTCTGCCAGGCCATAGAATATGCTGGCAACATTTCCAACTACTGTCCTGCCGACATATTGGCCGGTCGATTGGAAATCACCATTTGCCAAAAATGCGATGCAATCCGACCTTAGACCACCAACACGATGATGGCGTACACTGGCGGGGAAGGTGCGTCTGACGCCCTTGAAGTCGGAGTTTAACTGGTCGGTGATAGCCCGCAGTTTCTGCATAATTTCTGTGTTTGCGGCGGCCGTACGATAGGAGCTTATGCTGACTTTGAAAATCACGCCTGAAAAAGAAACCACCATAACCAGAATCGCAATAGCAACAACAAGCTCGATTAAAGTAAAGGCTTTGTTAGTTCGTAGTTCACTGTTCATTGTTCATCGATTCCGATTAAAATCTGATTACTCTTTGATACACCGCTATACAGGGACTTCTTCCGCCGCCGATAGGTGGAGAAACCGCCCAAACCGCACCGACGGGACCGCCCTGCCAGGGCCTGTCGAGTATAATCCTGTCAGGCATAATCGCATCCCGCTCTAACACCCGGTAAATCCGGCCTTTCACGTTATCAACTATCGTGTAGCCGTCATTGATAAAGGTTATCTCACTAACACCATCAGCAGGGATAGCGTCACTTATCAAAAGGCTGTCGGGATTGAAGCCGACAGGCTGCGATACGTTAAGCCAAACCGGTACGGGATTCGGAACGGTTGTAAGCGAGGGCGGTGAAAGCGGGGTCCGATACCAAAATACCGCAGCGGGATTTACTTTTCTGCACACAAAGACTGTAACCTGTACAAGCCGACTATTTGGATCCGGGTCTACTGCTCGTCTGCACAGGGCCGACCAGTAATATTGTTTCTGCGAAACGTCCATATTGGGGTCAGACGGATATGAAAACTCGAAGGGATTGATGTTTGCGACACTATTAAAGTCGACAAGCTGGTCTATTCTCAATCGACTAAGGTCAATATCGTCAAGCAGATTACACGGGTCGGCGATTGCGTAGAGTCTTATTTTTGCAAAGGCCTCGTCGGCTACGACCGCCGCGATGGTCCGCTCGCTTGCGACAGTCGTAAAATGGATGGCAACGGGGAAAACGCCGGCTATAAAAAGCATACCAATGGCAATCGTGCCGACAGCTAACAAGACCTCGGTAAGAGAAAAACCGTTATTAGAGCTGCGTGATTTTCGCATAAGCCGGCCTTCTTACTTTTCTATCATCGTTCCCGTATATGAATTAATATGAATCGCATCCGGCATCAACTTCACCAAATAACCCGAATACGCCAGGCCTTTTTCGTAGGCCTGTTTGAATTCCCGCCTGTCATATATGACAAAGGCCCTTCGGCTCGGCTCTCTATCCAAAAAAGGTGGATAATCATCCTGCACAAACATGCCCACGTTATAATTGATAATGTTTTCCTCAGAATTAAAAATATCGTCGAGCGAGACTTTAGCCGGCACACTATTATCTGGCATGTAGATTCCATCTCTATTTCTGATTCGCAGGTCATGTATTACCAGTTTGCCGGTCGGAGAAAAAATTATTGAGAAGGTAGTTAAATCTGTAACATCGACAGGATGATTACTGCTTGGTTCCCAGGCTGGATCAGAAATTATTTTTTGGTTTACAAGCTCATAATCCATTACGCCGATTGAATCAGGCAGTTTGATTGGCTGGAGTCCTTCGACAGCACGAAAGCCTGGTGCCAATCGCGTTTTGCCATAGTCGTTTACTATGAATATCATATATTGAGAAGCCTTGAGCGGGCCTTCAGGGTGGTAGACCTTTTGGAACCTGATGCCGGCGTATCTCTGCTCCTTCGCGGCTATGGCACGGGCCGAAGCAAGGGCCGCGCTTATGACGGGCCTGGCACCGGTCCCCGATTCAAATGAGTCAATAAACGAACGGACAGCGGGCAATCCGAGACCGCCAAGCAAAACCATTACAGCGATGACGATTGCCATCTCTACCAACGTTCGACCGGATTGTTTGTTTGCTGTTTTCATTTTCGACTGCTTATATCATCAGCAGTTCCGAACTTTCTATCCGGCCCTGCCGATGTGATTATCGGAAAAGTCCGCTTCTGCCTTGGGTCAGGAGGAATTAAAACCTCGTCGTAATAATCATATTTCAATGTTGTTCCCCATGGGTCAATAACTCTCAATAATGGGTTGACTTCAGGAACACCACCTGGATAAGTAATCTCGATATTCCGCGGTTGCTTATTAGAATCGAGGTTAGTTATCAGTGATTCATCGATTTTATCTAAAGTCTTTCGGCATTCCGGAAGCTGATTTAGGAACACATAAAGCGCCTCTGAGCCTGAATAACTTATGTCGGGGGCACCACCGCTAATCACTACCGTCGCACCCAAAGCATTACCCAGAGTCATTTCAATCGCTGTCTGTAAAAAATCGTTACAATCCAACGGAAAACCGAAATCGGCATAAGCCGCGGCCTTGTAGTGATAACTATAATCTTGAAACTGTCCGAGGGCGGCGGTAATAATTGCGATAGTATTTCTGGTAAGCTGCTCCTTGGACTGGTTGGTTACACGGCTGGCGAGGCCGATTACCATTGTGGTCAGAAGCACGATTATCGCCACTACAATCAGCATCTCGACAAGCGACAGCCCGGTTTTGTTTGCGTAACTTTTCATAACTTGAGCTTGTTCAAAGAAATATGGATTTCGTTTAATTTCCGAAGTTACAAATATCGTCCTTTGTCCCATACAGGCCATCGGCGCCCGCTGAAATCAACAGATACGAATCGGGCCTGTAAGGCCAGGGTCTAATTGTGACCTTGGAGTCCCGGATGTAGTTATAGAACAACTGAGAAGTGGCAGGGTCGCCAAGTTCATGGTCCTGCTGATCTGCGATACTCTTTAGCTGGCTGGTGATCGGCACATTGTCCATAATATTGTAAATTCGCAGATGAGGAAGGACGGCTGGATCTATTGTCTTGCTGGCTGTGTTCGCCCTGTAATAAAGGATTGGGGTGCCGGCCATAGCAGTCTGTCCCGGAGCAATGGTTATTTTCTTCACGCCATAAGAATCACAAATCACGAATGTCTCCGCGTTTAATGGACTTGCTGGCAAAGGCCGGCCGTACAAGTCGCCCAGCTTAAACGCATTTGTAGTCGCAAGCTCCAGATAAGGCCCTTTCCTCTCGCTGTAAGTGTCCGGAACACCATCACCGTCAACGTCCCTTGTCTGGGCCGGGTCATAGGAAAACACCCCACCGGCTGCATCAAGACCATTGGCCATCCAGGCTGACTTTGGATGAAATCCCATCAGGTCCCAGCCTAAAAGGGCTTCGGCAAGCTTTTGTGCACCGCAGTAATCCATCGACGGCGCACCCGGCGAACCCGGCGGCAGCATCCAGTATGACGGCGGGTAATCTCCATAATCATTTCGAAAGGCCGTCAAAGCAAGCTCAATCTCGGTAAGCTGAGACTTTTGCTTTGCCCGCCTTGCGGTATTGCGTATCATGGTAAGAGAAGGAATAAGCAGCCCAACTAACATTGCAATTATCGCAAGAACCGTCAACAACTCCACAAGCGTAAAACCTTTTTTTTCACGCCTCACAGCTATCTCCTTGTTTTTATAAATTCATTAATCTATTCCAGGCCATACAGCCAACTTTTCAAAAGCCATTCATCAGTCATCCCGGCAATATCCCGATAGTCAACAACTCCCGAATCGTCGATATCGCTACTGATACAGGGGCCTCTGCTGTCCCAGTCGCCTGCTAAAATCGCAAAGTCGCGCAAATTGACGATACCGTTATAATCAAGGTCGCCGTCCGGCAATTCCAGCTCGAAGCAGTTTTCTTCCCCCCAATATCTCCAGTCCGTATTATCCTGCCATCTGTTGGCAAAACCGGCAAAATCCCAGAAGTTCACCAAATCATCTCCACTAAAATCAGACAGCAGATAAACAACCTGTCCCAGCCAGTGGTCAGCAAATATCATCAAGTCTGCAAAATCTACCGCTCCGCTGCGGTCAAAATCGCCGCCCTCACACCAATCTGACTGCGGGCAGTTTTGGTACTGCCAATAGAATGCAAACGTTGCAAAATCAGGTAAGTTTATAATCAGCTCTTCGTCAGGGAATAAGTCGTACTCCAGGTTTAGCTCTTCGGCCAACCATTGCCCGGCCAGCAGTTTCAAATCGAGCATATCGACATAGCAGTCGAGGTTGATATCTTCCGGCAGATAACCAAAGCCCCCACAATAGGTATCGAACTTTACAAAATCCCACCTCGCCTGGTATTGATAGAGCCATTCTGCGCCGGCCACGTCTACTCTCATAGCCAATGAGAGTGTATGCGGAACTGCATTCTTATATATTTCATCAACATCAACTATCTGGTTCAGGTACTCACCGCTTGCATTCGGTATCAAGTCATCCGAATCCCAAACCACGTTTCCATCAATCAGGACGAGCGCGCTGCGCCAGCCCGGGTCCCACATATAACCGGCCACGGTACCCAATCTTAAGTCAAAAATAATCTGCTCGACGTCCGCAAGGTACACCTGCTGCGAAACAGTTGCCATGTCCCCTGCGGTAAACGTTGTATATTTCGAATACAGGCTCAGGGAATAATCGCCATGCGTTTGCCAATATGAATCCACCAATCCGCCGAATTTATCTGATGGCACATTGACATCACACCACCTTCGAGGTGCCTTTATGGTAATGTCATTTATATAGCCATCATTTTCAAAACTGCCGTTCATAATCAAACTAACTCCAGCCTGATTGTTTGTCACCAACAGCAATACAACCATTACTGCTGCGAAAACCTTTGCTGTTTTCATCACCGCCCTCTCTGTCCTCAAGTACATATCAGCTCCTGATTATTCTCCGAAATTAAACACATCGTCCGGCGTACCATACTCGCCGTCAAAACCTGCCGACAACAGGATAAAAGAATCCATCCTGTAAGGCCTTGCTATAGACGTAATCGATTCGTTCCACGTACTTTCATAAAACTTTTCAGGATTAGTGAAAAGCGTGTGCGGCGCGCCGGGAGGCGGGTCCCAGGGCTTGCCAAGCTTGACAAGTGCCTGATTGTCCTCGACATTGTAAATATTTTCCGCCGGAACAATCGGTAAGATAACGTCATGTAAGGTCTTCGATGTATTTGCCTTGTAGTAAAGTAGGGGCATTCCAACCCTTTTTCCGGTTTGGGTGTTCACTACGCGGTTATAAACATCGCATAAAACAAATCTTTCTTCATTAAAGACCGTCGCGGCATTCGCAAATAAATACTTCAGCTTATAAGCATTTGCCTGTTCGAGCGGCAAATAATGCTCTTTTCTTGTTTTCAAGTTTTCGACATACACAGGGGGCAAAGGCGGAGCCGGAGCCGCGGGGTATAACTGTGTAGCCGCAGTTCCGTCTATTGTACCGTCAGCTCTGAAACGCGAATCCGGGTGAAAGCCAAGCAGGTCCTGACCCAGCATAGCTTCGGCCAGCTTCATTGAGCCGCAGTAAGCTACTCCCGCCGCGTCCAGCTCGCCAGAATCCGGATAGCCTTCGAACTCAGCACGGAAAAGCTCCAGTGCAATGTTGATACTGTGAAACTGATTTTTTTGGTTTACCCTCCATGCAAATCGCCTCACCCTGTTCATAGCAGGTGCAAGCAGGCCCATAAGAATGATGATGATGCTCATAACAGTCAGCAGCTCCACGATGGTAAATCCCGTTTTTCTATTGAATTTTTTGGCAATTGACTTCACTTTACTCTCCTTCATTACTGAACTAAACTTTCTATTTATTTGTTTAGCCTTTATCAGACATTTAAATTCGTGATAATTGTTATCATTGGCAAAAATATCGATAGGACGATAGTCATAACAATAAGGCCAAGGACAATAATCATAACCGGCTCAAGCAGAGACATTAATGATGCCACCAGGACATCCACCTGCTCGTCGTAATTGTCAGCCACCTTCAGAAGCATCTTATCCAGGTCTCCCGTTTCCTCGCCCACGGCAACCATGTTGGAGACAATCAGGTCGACGGTTTTGGACTGCCGCAACGGGCCGGCAAACGTGTCGCCCTGCCGGATAGAGTTGTGAACATTGCCGAGCATGTTGGCAAAGACCTCGTTTCCAGCCGTTTCACGCGTAACGTTGATGGCATCCAGAATCGGCACGCCGGCGCTAATCAATGTTCCTAATGTTCTTGTCCAACGAGTAACTGCTACTTTGGAACTAAGCTGGCCAATCACCGGCAGTTTCAATTTGATGGTATCCAGAACGAATCTGCCGAAGCGAAACTGCTTTACAAGTCTGAGTGAAAAAATTATTACAATTGGCGCCGCCAAAATGATAACCCAGCCATATTGTTTCGCGATGAAGTTAGCTGCTCCAAGCACGACTCGTGTTATCTTTGGCAACTCGGCACCTTCGGTCATTTCAGTCAGCACCGTCTCGAACTGGGGTATCACTTTCCACATCAACATCATCAGAATGCTGAAAGCCGCCGTCAAAACCACGATAGGATAAATCATTGCGCTTTTAACTCGACCTTTAAGTTTTTGTGCTTTTTCCATAAAGTCAGCAATGCGGGACAGGATTAAATCCAGCACGCCGCCCGTCTCGCCGGCCGCAACCATATTGACAAACAGTCGATCAAAAGATCTTGGGCATCTGCCCATTGCTTCCGAGAGGGTCGAACCGCCCTCGATGTCGTCACCCACATATCCAATGACTTTTTTGAATGTTCCTGATTTCTGCTGGTCCTGAAGAATCCTCAGTGAACGCAATATAGGCAGCCCCGCGTCCTGCAGCGTGGAAAGCTGTCTTGCAAACTGGGCTATATATTTGACTTTGACTCTACCACCGGCCCCGCGCCTGCGTTTTGGTTTTGCAGCGGCTTTTGCCGCCAGTTTCCTTTCGACACCTCGCGCGCGAACCTTCGTGGGGAAATAACCCAAATTCCGTATTTTGCTTACTGCTTCCTTTTGACTGAGGGCTTCTATCTCATTCTTTATTGCCGTTCCCTGCGAGTCCAGCGCTTCATACTTGAAAATAGGCATTTTGAACACCTCCTTAGTAACGTAAAACGGCAAAAGTCAGAAAGCCGATTATCGAGAGCCGTTTTCTATTCCGGTAAAAAAACCGGTACTTTTTGCTTTTTAATTTCTTACCTTTCCGTAGTTGTTTCTTTTACAATCTCATCTATTGTTGTAATGCCGTCGTAGATTGCAGCCAGGCCGTTATCACGCAGCAATCTCATGCCTGCCTTTTGGCCGGCTGCACGCAACACATTTGTCGAAGCCTGATTCATTACTAAATCACGTATTTCATCATTGAATACCATAATCTCAAAAATGCCCGTTCGCCCCCTATAGCCGGTATTATTACATTTGCCGCAACCTCGGCCGTAATGAAAATTCTTGCCCCGGATATCATCGGGTGTAAGTCCCAATTCTGATAATTGACCTTCACTTGGCTCGAACGGTGTTTTGCATTTTTCACATATTTTTCTGACCAATCGCTGCGCAACAATACCTTCGAGCGTAGCAGTAACAAGAAACGGCTCAACGCCCAAATCCAAAAGTCGTGCTATCGAACTCGGAGCATCGTTTGTGTGCAGTGTGGTAAAGACCACATGACCGGTCAGTGATGCCTGGGCTGCGATTTCCGCTGTTTCAAGGTCACGAATTTCACCTACCAGTATAACATCGGGGTCCTGACGAAGTATACTCCTCAGGCACTTTGCGAATGTCAGTCCAATAGCCGGTTTCATTTGAACCTGAATCAGGCCGTCAATGTCATATTCTACCGGGTCTTCAGTAGTGATTAGTTTTGTTTCAATGTTATTAAGCTCATTCATGGCCGAGTAAAGGGTGGTGGTCTTGCCGCATCCCGTAGGGCCCGTAACAATTATAATACCGTTTGGTTTGTGAATAAGCTGGCGGACTAACTCACGATCTCTCTCCCTCAATCCCAGTTTTTCCAAATCAAAACTGACCTGACTCCTATCCAGAACACGCAATACAACACTTTCTCCGAACATTGTAGGCAAAACACTAACACGCAAATCAACCGGCTTTCCCTGGACGGTCAGAGAAATTCGGCCATCCTGGGGCAATCGCCTCTCAGCTATATCAAGGTCTGCCATAACTTTTATACGTGAGCTAAGCGCCGCAGCGATATACTTCGGCGGCGGAACCATTTCATAAAGTACGCCGTCAATACGGTAGCGCATCTTGTACTCATTTTCAAACGGCTCAAAATGAATGTCCGATGCTTTATCCCGAATTGCCTGCAGAAGAACCAGGTTCAGCAGTTTTTTTACCGGATTTGACTCTGACAGCTCCTTTAATTCATCCAGGTCGATACTTTGGTTTCTGCCGTCAAATTCCGCAAGGAAAGTGTCGCCTTGTATTTCGCTGATCAGTTCGTTGATATTTTCTTCCTGTGTCTCATAATACTTGTTCAGGGCATTTTCCACCGCTTTGGGATTAGTAACCTTAGCGGTAACTTTAAAACCCATCAGAGTACTCAAGTCATCGGTTGCTCTGAAATTGTCGGGATTGTCAAGAGCTATGGTCAATTCGTTTCGCTCTTTATCATATTTGATTGGGACGATATGATACGTCTTTGCCATTTGGGCCGGTACTTTCTCAACCACATCAAGAGGAATTTCAATTTCGCCGAGTTTTACATATTCCATCCCCCGTTGGGCTGCAAGAGCCATTTGTAGCTGATTTTCATCAATCAAGCCAAGCTCAAGGAATATCTGTCCTATTTGTATGTTCCCATGTCGCTGTTTCTGGATTTTTAGACATTCATGGACCTTTTCTCTGGTTAGAACACCCATTTTTATGAGTATTCTGCCAAGAGTTCTACTTCTTAGTTGCTCGATGGGGGGAAGCTTTTGTGATGTTTCGATTTTTGCCATACCATTTTCCCCTATTATTAGTTCAGCTTCATACCATTTCTATTATATAACATTAAAGTCTTTTTTACAAATAAATTACATAATAGACACTTGGTTATTAGGACAACTGTTTCTTGGTCTCCTTATACGCCGATTTCTCTCTTTTTACCCTATATTTCGCCCTGAATGCCACAATTTACCTTTGAATCCTCAAATTCACCGAACTAAGAAATCATAAGGTCAAACTCATTGACTGAAGTCAAGATATAAAAAATACCAGCCAAGTCTGTTTTTCTCGCTGGTATTTTTTAAAATCTTGTTTGCTCTCAGGCAATCAGGCCCGAAAGACTGTACCAAGGTCTTCCATTTCCTTCGTCGCAGCCTTTCTCTTTTCCTTCGCCTTTATGGCTTTGTGTTTAGCGGCAGCTTTGTCCTGCAGCATGCCTGGCTGTCGGCTCTGTACGAGCATTTCATCCAGTGTAATCTTGCCGATGTCATAAAGCTGCCAGAGATGCTCATCAAGAAGCTGCATTCCCAATTTTTTGCCCGTTTGAATGCTTGAATCGATTCGATACGTTTTGTTTTCGCGTATAAGATTGGCAATAGCAGGAGTTACAACCATAAACTCATAGGCGGCAACTCTTCCTTTACCGGCAGCTAAAGGACAAAGGGCTTGACTGAGCACGGCTATCAAATTGCTGCTTAGCTGAATGCGAATTTGCTCCTGCTGGTTGACAGGGAAGACGTCAATAATTCTGGTAATTGTGCCTGCGGCGCTTGTGGTATGAAGGGTACTAAAGACAAGATGGCCTGTTTCAGCAGCCCTAATAGCCGATTCGATTGTTTCCAGGTCCCGCAATTCACCTACGAGAATCACATCAGGGTCCATTCTCAAAATTCGTCTCAGCGCCTCGCCGAAGCTCGGGACATCAACACCGACTTCACGCTGATTAATAATGGATTTTTTGTGCGAGTGATAGTATTCTATCGGCTCTTCGATGGTAATAATATGGCGGTCAAAGTTCTCATTAATATAGTTTACCATACAAGCAAGGGTGGTCGTTTTGCCGCTTCCAGTCGGGCCTGTAACCAAAAACATTCCTCTCGGCCTGCGGCACAAAGCGGCACAAATCGTGGGTAAGCCTATTTCCTCAAAACTCATAATTTTCGTCGGAATAAGACGTAAGACCAGCGAGATATTACCTTTTTGTCGAAAAATGGAGACACGAAACCTTGCATCATCACCAAAAGCAAAACCATAGTCGGTTCCACCTTCCTCCTGAAGTTCCTGTTGATTTCGATCAGGCGTGATGCTTTTCATTAAAGCCACAGTATCATCCGGCTCAAGCACCTTTGTTTCAAGCGACCTGAGTCGGCCGTCTATCCTTAATACCGGCGGTCGACCGGTAACGAGATGTATATCCGAGCCTCCTTGTGCGACACAAGCCTGAAGCAATCTGTCCATATTTACTGTTGCCATTCGAGAATCCTTAAGCACTAATTTCGTCTATTCTACTAAAATACCTTCTGTCTGCGTTATTCTCGCCACTTCCTCCGGTGTTGTTATTCCTTTAAATATTTTGATCTTGCCGTCCTCCATCAGAGTTCTCATCCCGCTCGCTTTCGCGGCCTTCCTCAATTCAGTAGCAGGTGCCTTCGTAAAAGCCAATTCCCTCAGTTCGTTGTTCATTTCGGCCATCTCAAATATAGCAATTCGGCCTTTGAAGCCGGTATCCTGGCACTGGCTGCATCCTGTCCCCTTGTAGATGGGATGTTTTTCAACATCTTCCTGGTTAATGTTGAGTAATTGTAAATGGTATGGATTTGGATTTTCATCAATTGCCTTGCAGTTACTACAAATGACTCTTACAAGTCTCTGTGCCATAATGGCTTGTATTGAGCTGGCTACGAGGAACGGCTTAACACCCATATCTATCAGACGTGTAATTGCACTGGCGGCATCATTGGTATGCAGAGTGCTGAAAACAAGGTGTCCCGTGAGCGCCGCCTGAATCGCAATATCTGCGACAACGCCATCTCGAATTTCACCAATGAGTATGATATTAGGAGCCTGACGAAGCATTGACCTCAGAATCATTTCAAATGTTAAATTGATTTCTTCTCTTACTTGAACCTGATTCATCCCGCTGAAATTGTATTCTACGGGGTCCTCCGCTGTAATAATCTTCGTGTCCGACTTGTTAAGAGCCTGCAATGCTGCATACAGAGTTGTGGTTTTACCGCTTCCGGTTGGGCCTGTTACCAAAAAGATACCGTTAGGCCTTTTGATTATCCGCTGAAATCGCTCATAATCATCCTGCTCAAAACCCAGTGACTGGAGACCAATGTTGACCGCATCCGGACGTAAAATTCGCATAACTATGCTTTCGCCATGATAGCCCGGCAGAGCTGAAACACGAAAGTCGATATCCTGGCCTCCAATCGTACGCTTAATTCGGCCGTCTTGTGGCAATCTTTTCTCGGCAATATCCATACCAGACAAAATTTTCAAGCGGGCAGTGAGGGGGGCCTGCATATTCTTCGGGATGTTGTCCTTTTCCAGGCATACGCCGTCGACACGGTATCGTACACGGACCCTATCGGTCATTGGTTCAACATGGATATCGCTGGCCCGCATATAGTAGGCACTATCTATTATTAGATTGACGAGCCTGACTATAGGGCCGTCGTCAATACCACCTGCGACTTCGGCACGAAGGGCCGCCACCTGTAACTCGTTACTGGCCTCGGCAAGTTCTGCAGCGGTCGCATCGATGCTGTGTTTGAGCTTGTCATCATCTTCACTTCCCCTGCTTTCAAATGACTCCTGGATATATGAACGAATTTTCGAAGGAATAGCAAGACGACAGTCTAATTCGGCGTTCAAGCGAAAACGAACGTTATCCATCGCGTCTAAATCCAACGGGTCGCTGATAATAAGGTTCACTTTCCCGTTATTCATACCAAGCGGCAGAACATTGTGCCTTCTTATAACATCTTCCGGCAAAATTCTTAAAGCCTCAGGCGAGATGGCAACCTTATCCATGTCGGCGTATTCTAATCCAAATTGATTTGCGATTGCCTTGGTTAGAGTTTCCTCGTCGAGCAGCTTCGATTCGAGCAAGATCTGGCCGAGCCGTTTATGATTGGTCTTCGAAGTCTTGATGGCATTGATTAGTGCCTCTTTCTCAACCAGCCCGGCTTTGTAGAGAATTTCACCTAAATGTCTCCGTTTTTTTGCCACATATGCCCCACAATTTGGTCATCATCCCCGGCAATAACTTATTATATCATTATTGAATCAGTTAGTCAATCCCGCATTTTCAGCCGGAGCATATTCAGGGCCGTTTGAACTGCTCGACGTCGTATGGAATCCCTGTCGTTAGGAAAAACAAAACGTTTAGTTTCGCACTCTTTATCGGAATCTATACTAATATATACGAGTCCGGCAGGTTTTCGTTCGCTTCCGCCGGCAGGTCCGGCTATGCCGGTTACACCGATTGCAAAAGTTGTTCCGGCTCTTTTTCTGGCGCCCTGAGCCATAGCCCGGGCAACCTCCTCACTGACAGCACCGTGTTTCTCTATCAACTGGATGGGCACATCAAGTTCGCTGGTTTTAGAACCGTTGCTGTAAGTGACCCAGCCTTGCGTGAAATATCCGCTCGCTCCGGGATTATCGGTCAGCAGCTTGGCTATATAGCCGCCCGTACAGGATTCAGCTACAGCGATTGTCTTTTTTTGCCGAGCTAATTTTTCACCTACTACCTCGGCTAACGTCTGTTCGTCTGTGCCATAAACCAACTCTCCGAGCTTCTTACGGAGTGATTTTTCGTCTTTGTCGACCATTTGCCTGGCTTCGTCTTTATCTTCTGCTGTAGCGATAATTGTCAAGGTAATCACGCCGCAAGAGGCAGTGCAGTTTATGAGCGGGTTCCTCCCTCGCTGCATGAGCGGATCGATTAATTCCGCTATGTTTGATTCGCCCGTTCCAAAGCATCTTAGTTTTCGTATCACCACAACCTGTCCACTTGCGAATCGCTGCAGCTCCGGCAACACTGATTCTTCAAACATCTGCCTCATTTCCGAAGGCACGCCGGGCAATGCGAAAAGCATTTTGCCTTCTACTTCGGCCATAATCCCCGGTGCCGTGCCAAGATTGTTTGCAAATGCTTTCGTACCGGCTGGCATATACGCCTGAATTTTATTCTTGGAGGGCATTTGCCGATTTCGACTCGTGAAAAAGTCTTGTATCGCCTGAAGAAGTTCATCCTGGAGCTGCAATTCAGTTCCGAGCCATTTTGCCAATGCCTGCCGCGTCAAATCATCATCGGTTGGGCCAAGTCCGCCGGTAGCAATAACCATGTCAGCGTCATTGCCGGCCAAATTAAACGACCGTACAATCGAATCTATCTCATCACCGATAGTGTAAGAGCTGACAACAGGTATGCCGATTGAAAGTAGTCTTTGGCCTAAATATGCAGTGTTAGTGTTTACCGTCTGACCGATAAGCAGCTCGTTGCCGATGCTGACAATACTTGCCTTTACCATAATGACCGATTTTAATTTGCGGCCCAGCCGAAAACAAGGAAAAATGCCGAGAAGTTAAAGTGTGTCGTCCATTTCCATTTTTTAAGAGGACGGATAACTTTTGGATCGAGCGGCCTTGTTCCATACGGTCCCGCTTAGCAACATTTAGGTGTTTCTATAATTGCCTCCATGTTGCGTATACAATAATATCATTTGTGTCCGTATATACCTCTATTGCTCGACATGGGGGAGTGGTTGCATAGAACATGAACCACTTTTTACCCTTACAGAATGATTCATCTTTTATACTACCCCACTTGATGATATCCTCGATGTCACTGAATTCCCGCATTGTCGTGCAAACCTGCTCACTTATTTCTGATATGTGGATCCCTGGCTTTGCCAGTGCAAGCTTGCGAAGAAGATTATTACTCGACCAGCGTTCAAGCATTAACCAGCCTGCCACCGCAGTGACAAGGCAGGCATATAATACCAAGACAACTGCAGATATGATTATTATTGATTTCTTCATGCCTAACTATTGATTATATGGTTTCCGCATAATCATTTTCGTCTGGCAGATTTGCTGTATAATATGCTTAAGATATTACGTTATAGAAAGAGTATTGTCAAAGAAAAAAACCGCAGGAAAATTTTGCAATATGAAGCTCCCAAGGACGGACGCTCGGCAGCAGTGAGTTGCTATGTGACCTATTATGGGAATACTCTGTAAATATCCTTACGATGCACAATCCGTTGGCAAATTAACAACTTATTGGTCTTATCTATCGTAATGCCGATTCTGTATCTTCCAATACGGATTTTGTATTTATCAGGATAGCCAGTCATGCGTTCAAGGTAGCCGATATCAAATGGGTTTGCAGATAATAGCTCTTCAAAAACTATCTTTTCAGCTTTAGCCTGTATCTCTTTAGGTAATTTAGAGAGTTCTTTGAGAAAACGTTTTGTATATTCGATTTTCCACACTCTATTTCAATGATTGATAATAACTCTTTGCATCTTCAATTGAAAGACGTTCGTCATTTTTTACCTCATCCATCAATTTTGCCAATCCGTAATTTTCTATTATCTCTTCTAAACGCTCAAAGTCCTCAATCGGTATTTGAATGGCGGTAGGCTTTTGATTTTCGTCCAGAACTACATGTTTATGAATTTTTAACATCTTTTCACTCCTGAAAATTTATTTTCATAACCTCACCGTATAATTTACGAAAGCGCTCTGTTGTATGGGAAATCATAGGCTATCAATATCCAGCGGTTTTGTCCTTCCTTGCTTGTGCTCTTCAATGGCCTCATCGGCAAGCCTGCTCAAAATATCTTCAGAACTCGCGAATACTTTTTCCCATTTTTTTCTGCTGTCAGTTCATCCAATAACCGTTTAGCAAGTACATTTTGTTCAAATTCCGGCAGCTTTGACGCTTCTTCAAACGCCTTTTCCAGAAGTTTTGTCATGTCTCACCTCCAATGTGTATGCACGCCTAACTATGTTTATATAATTTCTGTATATTAATATGATATTACACTATAGAAGGAGGATTTTCAAGGAAAAAATGGCTCAGGCTCTGGTCTTGCCGCCCGAAACGTTAATGACTGTGCCGTGAATATAGCCACTCCTGTCGGAGGCCAGAAAGCTCACCATATTGGCAATTTCGCTCAGCTTGCCGCTTCTTCCCAAAGGGATAGCAGCTTTCTTGTAACGTTCACGCAGCTCTTTGACAGTGATTCCTCGCGTGTAGGCCAATGCACGTTCATATTCTTCGGTCCGCAGAGCCGTTGCTTCCAATATTCCCGGTGCGACGCCGACAACCCTTACATTTTGTTTGCCAAGCTCCTTTGCCCACGAACGGGTCAAATTGTAAATGGCTGCCTTCGTGGCCGCATAGACGCTTTGACCTTCCGAGCCTTCCATACCTGATTCCGAAGCCATATTTATAATAACTCCCCCCCTGCCTGACTTAACCATCGCCCTTGCCACAGCCTGCGCACACAGAAAAACTCCCTTTTGATTGATTAACACGACCTTGTCCCAAATCTCTTCGGTCAACTCTTCTTTTCCAGCCGGGTCTACAAGCAGCCTCGGGATGTTTATCCCGGCATTGTTGACCAGAATATCAATACCGCCAAAGGCATCGAGAGTCGCTTGTATCATAGCATCCACACTTGCCTTGCCGGTTACATCGGTCGCCGTAGCAATATGATTGCCGCCAAATTCAGACTTCAAATCAGCGGCGACCTGTTTGGCCCCTTCCTCGTTTATATCGGCAACAACAACTTCCGCTCCAACCTCAGCCAGGCCCATGCAAATGGCCCTGCCGAGGCCGCAGGCACCGCCGGTCACGATTGCGATTTTTCCATCAAGATTAAGCCAATCCATTCAGTTACATCTCCAAAAGAATATTTCTTAAACAGGTTTATATGTTAATCATAGCTTTAATTACGCCATCACGATAGCCGGCTACCAGGTCAAACGCTTCTTTTGTTTCTTCGAGTGGGAAATGATGAGTTACCATAAAGTCAACACTCACCTGCCCGCTTGCAATTAAGTCAATCGCCGCCTGGACACAGTGATTCTGGCGGCGAATATATCTTATGGTAAGCTCTTTTCGCTTGAACTTGTCAACATCAAAAGAGATTCGCTCCTTCCTGGCAGTTCCTATTAAAACCAGTCGGCCGCCCGGCTTGAGTATGTCGAAAGCCTGGTTAAGCGCATCCTGTTGGCCGCAGCACTCGATAACAACATCGAGACCGGCAGGTTCGGCCCTGATAATTTCGCCGACGATGTCAATATCATTGGGATTGCCCATCCAGTCGGCACCGGCACCTCGTGCGGCATCAAGACGCGTATCGATTTTGTCCGTGACATATATTTTCGCGGCCTTTGCAGCTTTCGCAGCTAACAAAACGCTAAGGCCTATCGGACCCGTACCAAGAATTCCTATTTTAGCGTTTTGCGGCAATTCAGCACTTTTAATCCCGTATACACCTATAGAAAAAGGCTCACACAAAGCGGCCTGCTCAAGCGTAATGGCACCAGCGGTTGGAAAGCAGGAATCCTGCGGCATAACGATATACTCGCACAAACATCCACCCCCCTGCCCGGGGCAGCCGAGGAAACGCAAATCTTCACATGTATTTTCCCTGCCCATCCTGCACTGTTCACACTTATGGCACGGTACTGCGGGGTCAACGGCAACCTGGTCGCCAACCTTAACACGGGTGACTGAACTGCCTATCGCTTCGACAGTGGCCGAGCATTCATGTCCTATTATGAAAGGATACTCAACAATTTGCCTGCCGATTTGGCCTGTCTCATAGTAATGCAGGTCCGAACCACAAACGCCTACCCTTTCAACTTTCAGCAGAACATCCGTATCTTGTTTTATCTTCGGCTGCTCCACATCCCGAAACTCCATTTGCCTTAAAGCCGTCAACACCGCCGCCTTCATACTATTACCTTCTTAGAACTTCTAACAAAATGATAGTGTCCCAGGTTTGTCATTGCGAGCGAAGCGAAGCAATCTCGATTCTCAAGCTTGAGATTGCCGCGTCGGCCTTCGGACTCCTCGCAATGACATTTCCAAGCGTTTTTCATTTTGTTATACGCTCTTAAACATTAAATCTGAAATTGATGACGTCACCATCCTGAACAACGTAGTCTTTTCCTTCGAGCCTGATTTTGCCGGCGGCCTTGAGGGCCTTTTCATCGCCCAGCTCCTTTATTTCGTCAAAGCAGAAAGTTTCAGCCCTGATAAAACCCCGCTTAATATCAGTGTGCACTTTGCCCGCTGCATCATGTGCAATTGTTCCCTGCTTTATTGGCCAGGCACGTATCTCATTTGAGACGACCGTTATAAAGCTGATTAAGCCCAGCGCCGAATAGCAGCTATTGACGAATTTACTTATCGCCGACTCGGTAAGACCCAAATCAGCCATAAATTCGGCCCTGCTGTCAGCATCCAACTGCGACAGTTCAAATTCGAGCTTGGCACAGATTGTAACGACCGGCACAGAAGATTCAATGTGGTCGGTAAAATCGAATTTTGCCTCCAACTGGTTCTCTCCAACGTTTACAGCAACAGCCATCGGCTTTAGGGTCAGGAATCCGAGGGATTTAATCATTTCACGTTCAGCATCTGTTTCTATAGCTGAGCTAATCGGCTTTTCCGCCTCTATTGTTTCTTGCAATTTTTTGTGCAGGGCCAATTCGGCCTTGTCATGTTCTTGAGTCTTGGTGGGTTTATGAATCTGCTTTTCGAGCTTTTCTATTCGAGTGGCAACAAGCTCCAAATCGGCAAGCAGCAGTTCGGTCTTCAAGTCCGCAAGGTCTCTGGTTGGATTTATACTATTTCGATACGGCGGCACAGCCGGATTGTCAAATGCCCGCACCACCAGGACAAAGCAATCAGACGTTCTTATCTGGTTCATCAGCCGTCTGGCAGCGGCCCGCCCGTGCTCATCGCTAAAGTTAAAGCCCGGCAGGTCAAGGCAGTCAATCGTTGCATGGGTCGTCTTCTTCGGGTTGTAGTAGTCTGTCAGCCAATCGAGTCTTTCGTCCGGCACGGGCACCATGGCTTCTTCAATAGTAGTTGAACCAACCGGTGGAATCGGCTTGCCGCTTATGCTCGCAAAAATGGTACTCTTGCCGGATTGTAACAGACCAAGCAAAGCAACTTTCAATTATATAGCTCCTGATTCTTTATAAACTCTATTTCCATAACAGTCGTATGCCACTATAGCAGGAAAATCAACTACCTGCAGCTTCCGAATGGCTTCAGCTCCCAAATCTTCGTAGGCAATCACCTCGGCAGCAACAATGTGTTTACTCAACAGCGCCCCCGCCCCGCCGATAGTCGATAAATGCACCGCGCCGTATTCTTTCAGGGCCTCTCTAACCTCAACTCCCCTATATCCTTTCCCGATCATCGCCCGCAGGCCCTTAGCAATTAGTTTTGGGCTGAAAGCGTCCATTCGTGATGAGGTGGTCGGCCCGGCGGCGCCAACTACTCGTCCGGTCCGGGCCGGTGTAGGCCCGACGAAATAAATAATCGCACCTTCAAGTTCGAATGGCAGCTCGCGCCCGGCATCTATCGATTCGCACAATCTCTTATGCGCGATGTCCCGAGCGGTATAGACTATGCCGGTGATAAGAACCTGGTCACCGGCTTCCAAAGAGCGTACGTCAGCTTCGGTCAGAGGCGGCTGTAATTGCTTTATTTGAGCCATATATTCCTATATACTACAAATAAAGCCTAAAAGCCATAAATGATTTTATAACCACTTACCGGCAAGGGGAAACAGCAGCAGAAAAAACGCCTACGATGGGCCTTAGACCATGCTGCCCTTCCCGCCCCCCGGATATCTCACCCGCCGTCATTCTGAACGGAGCAAAGCGAAGTGAAGAATCTGGCCACAGTATGTAATCAACCTTACATCTGTCATCCCCGCCCATGTCTCATTCTTCCTGAACTTCGTCAGGTTTCTTTTCTTCGCTCATCTTTCAGCCTTTATAAAGCCGTGAGTTTCCCGCATGTTATGTCTATATGATTATCTCTAAAAGCCCCTCCAAGCACAACAAAAAATTTTAATCGCGCCATAGATCCTGCTACACTGCCCCCTTTTGCATAGCAGTCTGTGATTGTACCCTGGCTTTGTCCCACCAGCCCGCCAACAGAAGACTTTCCCGTAGCGCAGCTGATTGTATAGCAGTTTGTGATTGTCCCGGATGATGTTGCTCCAACAAGGCCCCCTACATTAACACCGATTAAAGTCGATCTAAACCAGCCGACAAGCAATCTGACCATTTGCCCCGAGCGTGAGTGGTTCATCTCGACTAATCACTCCGCCAACGTGCGCCTGCCTTGCTCCACTGTCGCCACATCGAGAGAGATGTTGCCGCCATCAGCAACAATTTGCTGCCCCTCTCGCGAGAGCAGAAATAGCAAGAACTCCGCCGCCGTGCCACCGAGTGGTTGACGCGGAGGCTTGTTCACATAAATGTAAAGGAACCGGATCAGGGGGTACCTATGGCTTCGGACGTTCTCTTCCGTCGGCACATAGAATCGCCCATCGGCCCCGGCCAGCGGGACCACCCGCACCCGCTTACAGGCGAAGAAGACGCTGGCAAATCCGATCGCTCCCGGATCCGCGGCAACGCCTTGCACAATCGATGACCCTCCCCCCTCAACCCGTAGTGACAGCCGAAATGCGCCTCCATCCAGCACCTGCTGTTGAAAGATCTGGTTGGCGCCATCATCTGGGCCGTACCCGTACAGAGTGATCTTGCGATCTGTCCATTCCCCCGCCAGTCCGAGTTTGCCCCAATTCTCGATCGAACTGCCGCCCCGATGCTGCGTCCGGGAAAAGATACCATCCAGTTGCCCAAGCGTCAGCCCTGGCACCGGATTCCTCTTCTCGACGTAGATAGCCAAGGCATCGGCAGCCACTTTGATCTCGGTGGGCTGGTAGCCGTACTTCTTGGCGAAACTCCGGACCTCCTCGGGCGTGAGCGGCCGGCTCATCGGCACGATGTCCGCCCGGCCCTCCAAGAGCGCCGCGGGGCCGATGCTTATCGGGCTGGCGGTGACTTGCAGCGTCACGTCCGGGTACATTCTCCGGAACTCGGCCGCGACGCGGGCCACGAGATTGGTGGTCGTGGACTCACCGATGCTGGTGATCTCCCCCGAGAGACCGGCTACGGACTTGTAGGGCGGAAGCTCATCGGACAAGATGTGTGTGTCATTAGCGTCACCCACGGCAACAGGGAGAGCGGTGTCGGCCTTATAAACGACCTGGTAGCTTGCGCCTCGCCCGCCGCTCACCGGCGGCGAAGAGCATCCCACCACGACGGAACAGACCAAGGCAATGACAATCATCAAGTGCAGCCATGTCATTTGGACATCTCCTTTCTGCCCGCATCACTTGCGTTTCCCGCGACGGTCCTGAGCCGCCGAATGACCAGGAACACCGCCACCAGACCAAGGATGAACATCGCGAACAGGATTCCGATCGCCATGTAGACCCGCCGGAAGGCATCGTGCACCACCCGTTGGCTCTGCTCAGCTGCCTTCTTCATCCGCTCGTCGGCCGACTGGCTCACCTGCTGAATCCGGCGGTCCCATTCCGATGATCCGAGCAATTCGTTCGATGACTTGAGCATATCGTTCATCTTTCCCACGGCCAACGCCAGTTCCTTTACTGCCTCCGTATACTCGCGGATGTCGAACTTGCGATACCCAGGCAGATCGACGGCCCACCGATCCCACGCTTCGAACCTGGCAAACACGCTGTCCGCCGTCTTAAGCATCTCGTTGAGCGACTTGCTCGTCGGTCCCAAGGAGGTGACGAGCTCGTTCGCCTCGCTTACGACAGCCCTCACATTGGCGACCATCGCGTCTGTCTGCTTCATGCGGTCGTCGAGGGCGGTGAAGATGTCATCCTTCAGCGTATCCACCTGCCATCGCAACAGGGTGGGTTCGCGTTTTAGCATGTAGAACATCCGCTCCGCAAGCAGGCGGGCCTCATCGATGGCCTGGCCCGTCTGTCCGACGTTAGCGAAGAACCCACCGGCAGCGAGCACCTCGGCGTTGGCGGACTTGCCGCGGCCGATGGCAAAGTTGGAGAAGCGGACAAACGATACTCTGACCATGTCGGGGTTGTGCCGCCGCCAGTCCCAGAGCAGGTAGTCCAGCAGGTCGATCTGGTCGGGCCTGAGCACCTGGGCAGCCAGAGCCCAAGCCTCCACTCGGCCGTGGTGCAAAGCCCGTATCAGCAACTCTTCGCGGCCCGCGAATACCTCCGCGACCCTATCGTCGTCGATCCATACTTGACTAACCAGCGTAGTAACGACCACCAGGTCGAGCATGCGGGTGAATGCATCAGCGTTGCTGGCAATGTCGTAAATGTTCGTGGCACAGTCCACCATCAGCACCTGAGCTTCGCGGCGCTGCACCGGATCGGGATTATCCTTTTTCAGGGCATCGCAAACGGAATAGAGCAGACCGACGTAGCGATCGGCGAAGGCGCGGGTCAACTCGTCAAGCTCCGCCAACCTGATCGGCTGGTTGCTGTCCGTTTCGCTGATTTGCTGCGGCTCGTCCTTCGTTCGATTACTCGTCGGAGTGGCACACCCGCCGCAAACGAACAAAACGATGCAAACCCCCAGCAGCGAGGCGAATTGATACGTCCGCAAATACAATCGCACTGCTTGCGTCATCTCAATCGTAATTGCAGTTTTCAACTTTTTCACCTTTCCCAAAGGCAGACCTAGTTAACACAATGCAGGGGCTATTTATTAGTCGCTGCCCTGCATTTTCTCGCCCGCCCTTTCAATGTCCTTGCCGGCGCCCTTCCAGGTGTTGCAGCCGGTCAGACAAAACGCTGACGTTAACAACGCCAGCAGTGTTACCACCACGACGATAATTCGCACTTTCATTTTAAATCTCCTTTTAATTAGCGTTATAATTGTAAATTCGCTTTAGCTACATATATTGGAGTTATACAATACTCCTATGATAAAAGTCTACTCCAATTTTTATGTCTAACTCACGCAAGGTCACATGGCTCTTCGTCCGCTGATGATTCTAAGCAAGACGACCACGATGGCGATCACCAGAAGAGCATGAATGAACCCGTGCATGGTGTAGGAAGTTAGTAACCCCAGGAGCCACAATATAATCAGAACAACAGCAATAGTGTAAAGCATAATAATTATCCTTTCTTTGTTTTGGTTCCCAGTCCGTTGTATCTTCGTACCAAGAGTTTATTACCGCTGGTATTATAATCTATGGTCGCATAATCATGAAACTCTATCCCCCGGTCCGGCACAAGTCCTTACTATTGCTTTTCGCCCGGCGACCGGGGCTTGCGAGGCTCCCGCAGCACGTAGGTGGCTATAACAAGCCCAAGAATAGAGCCCATTATGAAAGTAAGAATCAACAGCAGGACTAACGGCATCGTAATCGTGACAAAGAGCAGCTTAGTGTCCACCCCCTGCCTGTTCTGGACAAACACTATCAGCGACAGCAATGAAACAATCAGAATTACGATAATCTTGGCTTTTCTCATTGTTCAGATTCTTTCTCTTTTCTATTTGCGGGATCATTGTTAGTTCTAACTCTGACGGTTATGTTTCTGACTATGGAGAACAGAAAGGTGACCATCTGCCGCAATCCTTCAACCAGATGCTACCGCATTACCTTTACATTTACAAGAAAATTCTAATAATAGGTTACCCAAACAAGCAGGCACTCTACCTTACATTTTCAAACTAACAACCCAGTTAAAACCCCCTCCTTTCTAATAATATTTATCTTTTATTTTCGCTCCAATAAACACGGCCAAAACCACAACAGCCACACCAATAATTATCCAAGTATAAGTGCTCAATAAAAGCATGTTAAGTCTCCTTTTTATTTAATCTTACCTTTTTATATCCACAACTCTCATAAAGGCAAATTTCAATCAAACGGCGGCCCTCTGGCACAAGTTTCGTATTGCGCCGTGAGTATAGCATATTGCGTAAAAGCAAAAAACTACAAACTCGTGCCGAAGAGGCATCTGCAATTCCCGTCAACAAATGAAATTCCGCAATTTTCGTCGCTCGCTTCGAGAATCGAGTATCGAGAATCCAGCATCGAGTATCCCCTACAAATTATATTCTTTTATCTTTCGGTAGAGCGTTCTTTCGCCTAATCCCCAGGAATAAAAAAGGCTCTCATCGGTTTAAATACCAGAGTGAAAAGTTCAGTACGGCGGCAAATGTCGTCCAGACAAGATAAGGTGCCATCAGCAGCGCGGCAATTTTTGAGATCCTAAAAAAAGCAAGAATTGCAAGAATAATAGCGGCCCATAGCAGCACTATATTGATAAAAGCCAGAAGCGGCATTTTGGCGCCGAAGAAAAGCGGCGTCCAGAGCCCATTTAGAACAAGCTGGACCAGATAAAGCGCAAGTGCCAACCTGACGTTCGCCCCACCCAATCCTCTCTGCCATACCAACCCGGCCGAGACCGCCATAAGAATATACAGGACCGTCCACACCGGCCCGAACACCCACCCGGGAGGATTAAAAAATGGCTTGTTCAGATTCGCATACCAATCAGATGTCCCCGGGTCTGTAACGATGGAGGCGATAACCGGCACCGAAAATGTCACCACCAAAGAGATGATAATCTTTATAGCAAGCCCCTTCTTCATAGCTGCATTATATCCCCCCCTGCAAACCCCCGCAAACAAAAACCACACCTCTAATCCCAGTTTACCCTTTGAGATCTATTTATAATATCTCTGGGGTTTTCTCTTGAACTATAACTCTTAGCGTGCTATAATAACCGAATCAGTGAAAGGCCAATATTTATTAGATAAACTATGGGAGTCTGAAATGAACGATACGCTATTTTCAGCCATGGCAGGTTTTGCGCCTGCCATCGCCTTCTTCTTCTTCGTCATATTAATGTTTTTTCGACAGCCAAAGCCCTGTCCCGACTGTGGCCAACAACTTCCAAGATTTATATCGCCATTCAAGAAAACAAAACGCCATTGGATCGAAGGCGGTTGCCTTTGCCCTGCGTGCGGCTGCGACGTTGATACCGCCGGCAGAAAGGTCCCGGCAGGAAGGCCTCTTCGACTTAGGCCCTTGGTCACGGTAATCGTAATGGCGACTCTGTTCATCGGCCTCGGCGTGATCCTCATGTCATTATTACTCCAACGCTAAAATATTCCTGTCTTCTGAAATTCTTTATGTTTAGATAATATGTAGGCCATCCTTTCAACGGTTATGATATGTAGTTGTTC
>CAYVIT010000031.1:0-29381 GCA_964451425.1 uncultured Pirellulales bacterium | reverse complement strand
AGATAGACCAATATTACCTCCGTGCCCGCCAGTACGACCCGCACATCGCCCGATTCACCGCCCGCGACCCCGTCTGCGGAAAATTCCCTGTTCGTTAGTAGCGAAAAAAAACTTGCATTACAGAGTCTTTTTTGTTAGATTAATGCTTTCTATGATTTAGTCGATAGTTACATTAGATATTAATTTGGAGATGATAATATGAAACGCAGTTTGTTCAAAAGATACGAAGTTATATTTGTTATGGGCTGTCTGTTGCTGTTACAAATTTGCTGTCAGGAGCAGCTTGGGGAAGCTAACGCGTCCAAACCGGCTGTAACCGAGTCCAAGCCCGCCCCGGCTGAAGCGCAGCCCCAGAATCCCGGCACGGCGGCGGTATCAGTGCCGCAAAAACAGGAACCGGCGGAATCTCAGACCACGCCCGAAGTTAATAAGTCGGGTCCGGACATTACATTTGAGACTTTGATATACGATTTCGGCGAAGTCGGTTCTGTTACACGGAACACATGTGAGTTCAAATTTACGAACACCGGAAGCGCGTTGTTGAAAATAGACAAGGTTTATGCTCCCTGTGGTTGTACCGTCACCAAGCTGGCCAAGAAAGAATATGCGCCGGGCGAAAGCGGAGTTTTGAATGTTGTGTATCGTTCCAGCAGCGGTTCCGGCCAGGCAACAAAGCATATTTACGTATACAGTAATGACAAGGCCAAACCCAAAGTAACACTGTCTTTGAAGGCAAAGGTCGTAATGAAAGTCACCCACGAGCCGGAAAGGCTGAACCTTTTTCTTAAAGGAGAAAACGCCGGCTGTCCGGCCATAACACTTACTAGTCGTGACAAGCGGCCGTTTTCGATTACGAGCTTTAAATCGACCGGAGATGCTATTACTGCTGATTTCGACCCTTCGGTGAAGGCGGAAAAGTTTGTTCTAAAGCCAAAGCTCGATATGGAAAAGTTGCAGAGAGCACTGAGAGGACAGGTCGCAATTGAACTGACCCATCCTCAATGTAAAAAGATTAGTATTATTTATGATGCGCTGGCTGAATTTAAGATTGACCCGCGTGTAATCTACATCCGTGATGCCGAGCCGCAAAAGCCTGTAGCAAGGCAGGTCCGGATATTCAGCAATTATAATGAGGATGTCGAGGTTGAGTCCACATCATCAAGGAAGGGCTTTGTTAAGGCGGTGAGTGGGGAGAAAATTCGGAATGGTTTCCAATACGAATTACAAATAACGCCGACGGCCGCCGCTTCTAAAAGCAGGGTGTTCACAGATGTGTTTACAGTGAAGCTGAAAGGCGGGCAGGAGCTGCGGATTACTTGTTACGGACACTTTTCAGCGAAAGATACGAAGTCTTCAAAGTAACAAAGGTTATCCCCGCCATGCTGCGATTATTAACTTGTATTTGTTTGTCGGCAGTCGCGGCTTCGTGCATACTGGTTTCAGAGCCTGCCAACAATGCAGATGTAGTTACGGTTTTTCTGACCGGCAACGGGCTTGGTGTTTTGAAACCCTGTGGCTGCAGCGGCGGCCAGCTTGGCGGGCTTGACAGACGCGGAGCGGTCTTTAACACGGTGCCGGCGAAGCGGAGAATGATTGTCGACACCGGCTTTTTTGTAGAAAGTGACGGGGAGCAGGACCTCATCAAATTCGATATAGTGACCCGGGCGCTTGGTCAGCTTGATTATGATGTAGTCAATTTGACCGAAGAAGATATCACAATAGCCGAAAATCTCGGACTCAAGGACATTATCAGCTCTTTTTTTAATATAATCACTTCTCGCAGGCCGACCGATGCGAATCTGCCTGCAGCGTTTACGAAGAAGTTTTTGTTGAAAGATAAGGTAATAGCGGTAAAGGTTGCGACTTTTGATGTGGAAACGGCGCCCGTAGAGCGGATTGAGAAGCTTTTTCCGCACGAAGCCGGCCTGCAAACGATTAACATCCTCATCCTGAACCGCTGTGTTCCTGAAATTATAGATTCTATTAAAAAGAAGGCCTTTGTAGATTGTCTGATTTGTCCTGCTTCGTCCGATGAGCCGGCTCTTTTATCTGCCCGAAACAAAAGACCTTTGGTTATCTCGGTAGGCCGCTTCGGCAGGTATATATGCAAATTGCAGATTAAACCTGCCAAAGACAAGGGGATACCAAAACTGAGCTTCAGTACTATAGCGGTTACAGAAGAGATGCCCCAGGATAGCTTTCTGGTGTTATTGTATCAAGACTATCAACAGCTTGTTAAAGAGGCCGACCTTCTAAAGATGTATCCTCGTTTTATTCTGCCGGGCGGCCTGGAATATACCGGCACGAAGTCCTGTAAGCCCTGTCACGAGTATGAATATGAAAAGTGGAGCACCAAATCTCACGCCCATGCTTATGAGACTCTCAAGAGGGCAGGTTCTCAGTTTGACCCAGAATGTGTTCTCTGTCATGTTGTCGGTTTGAAATATGAAGGTGGTTTTGTTTCGGAGCAGGAAACCACAGATTTGAAGGATGTCGGCTGTGAAGTCTGCCACGGCCCCGGCTCCGAACATATCAAAAGCCTCGGGATGACTAAAACCACCGGCCCGAAGATGGATTGCACTGATTGCCATACACCCGAAAACAGCGGAAACTACGCTGGCAACGAAGAGCTCTATTTTCAAAAAATAATTCATTGGAGGGAACCGAATGCTGTTGTTGATGTCAAATAAAATAGGCGGTATTAAGCTTAAATCCTGATTCCCGAATAATCAGCACCGAAGCGTAAGGCCGAGTATGAGAAACGGAATATGATAAAGACTTTACGAATAACAACTATTATAGCGGCGATTTTGGCTGTGGGTCTGCTTGCTTTTCCTGTGGTTTATGGCTATCGCGGCGCCGAACAGGAACAGATAAAGCAATTTTTAGACTCGCCCGGCGCGATAGAGAAGTTTAATCAGGCCAAAGGGGCTAAAACCGTGAAGAGAGGAGACCAGATTCCGCCGCTTGTAAAGCAGGCGATGGCCTTTGGATTGTATCTGAATCCTCCTCGTATCAGTAAGCCTGCACCGAAACCAAAGCCTACTACTGTGGCTCGCAGGGAGGTTGTTACACCTGATCCACCCCAATCCACGGCCAAATTTACCCTTATTGGCACCTCTTATTATCAATCGCGTCCGGAATTGTCGCTGGCCTATATTGATGAGCCGGGTAAGGGTTTGCACTGGGTCAGGCAGGGGACCAAGGTGGGTCACATGCTTATTGAGCAGGTAAAAGACGGCTCTGTAGTTGTTAACGACCGTGAGAAATCTGTGACACTCGTGGCGGTCAGGACGCCGAAAAAAAGCCTTCTTAAAGGCAAGTCAACTTCCAAATCCATCCCTGTTTTGCCGGGTTCTTCGGCCAGTATTACAAGCATTGTACCCACGCAGGCAAGTGCCAGGCAAGCTCCGGAGCCGGCTGCAGAAAAGCCTTCTGCTGCTGTTGCAGGCGGTAAATCGCGGCAGCCAAGCTTCGAAGAAATGGCTATGATGGATAAACTTATTGCCGAGGTCGGCGCCTCTATGCAGGCCGATGCCGAGAGCGGCGAGACCGATTCGCAGCAAAGTGCTGAAAAAAGTAAGGCCTTGTTAGATAGATTTATCTCCGACCTTGAGACTATGCGTGTATCTAACGAGGAGGCGAAGAGGCTGGACCGTTTGGGTAAAGAATTGAATAACGTTCAGAGCGATCCGAATCGCCCCCCAGGCTCGAAGATTCAAAAGCTAAGAATCCCACCGCGGCCACCACGGCCTCCCAGGTGATGACGGCTGCGGCATTACGTCCCATAACTGGATGTTATTGAGTGGATAACAATCATCAAATTCGGCTTTCCTCTTTATGTTTTACCTGAAGTCGGCAAACCACAAGTGCCTGTAATTTGTCTTATGCATCCGACAAGTTGGTATTGCCGATAGGCTGAATCTATCATATCTGCCGTATTTGCGATGGCAGCAATCTGCGGTTTTTCTCCATATTGTGAGTCGGTTGGTCTTTATTTTACGCTTATTTGTTTTTACGCCTTTAATTCGTCAAATTCACGTTTTTTGCCGCAAATCTGCGGAACTTTTAGGGTTTTTTTGTGTCTGAATTAGTGTGTAGTTGGGTGCTTGAAGTGCTTAAACAAGGAGGTTTGAGCGGATATTTAAGTTTGAATCCCGTGAGATTTTAGAAAAGGGTTATTTTAAGCTAATATGCACGGTAATTACAGAAATCAAGTTTTGAAGCATATTAAAGATTGGCAGTTCATCAATCTAAGGAGGGCCTATGCCTGCGAAACCAAGCTATAACAGAAAATTCAATTTTGGTTATTGTTTTATTTTAATAGCAGTTCTTTTGCTTACCGGCGGTCATCTCCTGGCAGCCGAGAAGGACACTATCCCGGTGGAGCCTCGATACAGGATTTTTGCCTTGAAACACATATCAGTTGAGCAGGCAAAAACCTTTATAGCCGATGCCAGGCTTGGCACGGCTTCCCAACTGCCTGCTGCCAATATGATTTTATTAACGGCTCAGCCGCGACAGCTAAGAAGGGCAGGTGCTATTTTGCAGCTTGTTGATAGCCAGACGCCTTATGTTATGAAGGCGATACTGCCCGCCTCAGCGGCCCCAAATTTGCCCTCGGTCGAGCAGATTGAGGCAGAGGTTGACAATATGTCAATCGGCAGCTTCTCTAATCCGCCAAGTGGTGTGGGAAAGGCCAAAGCGATTATAGATGTCCACGAAAATTCTGTGGTGGTAATTTCGCCGGCGGGCCAGCTTGATAAAATTATCGACGCACTCAAAAAATATGATTCTAAAGGTGTTTTTGGGCAGCTTCAAAAGGTCGAGCCTATTCCATCGGAACAGCCGCAAAAGACGTTCGAGATAAGTGGGAAACCAAAGCCGGAAGCCGACCGAATCGCAGATGCGAAGCTTGAAAGACTAAAAAGGGAGCTTGAAAAACTAAAGACCAAGATTGACAACGGCGGCTTTTCTTCCAAGACCTCAAAGGTTGAGACTGATGCAAATGGTTCTGAACAAAATAAATTATTCGGAAAGCTCCTTGATACTCTTACAGAGGCTGATAAAAAGGAAGTCGAACCGGCCCAACCTTCGCTGAGCGAGCCGGAGCCGAATGAACCGGCTATCCGGCCGGGCGAGCTTGTAACTTCGCCCCGGAAAAGCACAACAACTGAGCCTGCCTCTGATGTGAAGCCGACAGAAGAAACGACTCCTGATGCCGCCAAGCCGTCAGATAAACCGGACGAGGCTGTCAAGCCGTCAGATGAACCGGAGCAGGCCGCCATCACTAAAAGACCTGCGGCCGAGAAGATTGTTGCCAAAGCAAAACCGGAGCCTGAGACCACTTCGGAGCAGGCCGTTGTCGATATTGAGGAGCCGAACCAGGTTGCCGCCGTTGAGCAGGAAGAGCCCAACACGACCACAGCAGTTATTGAGCCGACTACTGCAAGCCGGGCTTATCAGCCTGAGCTCACTACATTTGTAGATGAAACGCTTGAACTGGATTTGCCCTCGAAGATTAATGTTATAGATTTGCTTGATTTGGTCGGCAAGTATCTAAATCTGGACTATATGTACGACCCTGCCGATTTAGCAGGCTTAAAAGGCGAGGTTACACTGGTACTGCAGGGGCCTATTAAGGTACGGGCTTTGTATCTTCTGGCCGAATCTGTGCTCAGGTTCAAGGGATTTGTTATGACCCGCAGGGGTAATCTTGTAACTATTGTCCCTGTTATAAAGGCCGCGGACATTGACGCTCCCATAGTTGACCCCTCCAAGCCGAACATTCAAGCCGGCGATGTGATTATAACCCAGGTCTTTAGGCTCAAACATATAGATACCACCAGCGCACAAAATCTTTTGACCGGAATGAAGCTTGGTTTGAACCCGACTCCTATTGCTGAAATGGGAATTCTTATAGTATCCGAATACGCTTACCGAATGGAACGTATACAGGAGCTTATTGATATGATTGACGTGCCCGGCGAGGAGAAGACGTTCAGGTTCAGGGCGTTGGAGTATACTACGGCAGGGACACTTGCTACGAAAGTCAAAGCCCTTGCCGAGCAGTTAGGTACGGTATCCATTACCGTGGCTGCAACGACAACAACAACGGCTCGTCCGCCTATGCCGATAAGGCCCGGGCAGAGAACACCGACTCCACCCCGCACGCCTACTCGAACGACTACGCCAACTGCTGCAGCCAAGAAGGAAGACTCTGTCTTTCTCGATGCCGATGAGAGGACGAACCGCATACTGATGATTGGCCTTGAAGAGCAATTGGCTGTGGTCGATTCGCTTATAGAAGCTCTTGATGTGGAACAGAAGGACCTGCGGACTCTTAAGTTATACGAAATCCAGCATGTCGACGCCGAGGAGGTAAGGACAAAACTTGAGGAGCTTGGCATTGTTAGCGGCGGGCGAGGAACTTCGGGGAGGACGGCCACTAGAACTCCCACAAGAACCGGCACCCCCACAAGAACCGGCACCCCCACCCGGACTACAATACCCGCATCCACTGCTGCAATAGAAGAGCCCCTCGCGGAAGAGCCGCAGGTTGTGATAATTGAAGCGACGAATTCACTTTTGGTCAATGCGACCGCCGAGCAGCACGTCCAGATAGCCATAATTATCGGTTATGTCGACAGCACACAGGAAAATAAAGCAAATCCATACGTTATATATCCGTTGGAAAACCAGGAGCCTGAAGAACTTGCCGGCGTCCTCGAAAAGCTTATCCAGGAAACTATCACGGAACAGAGCGGAACAGACTCAAAGGTCGTAAGAACAACAACAACAAAAAGGAAAATAGAAGAGGACATCTTCATTGTTCCGGATCCGAAGAGTTATTCGCTCATCGTATACGCCAGCAAAAAAAATCAGCAGTGGATTAGCTCACTTATCGAAGAGCTTGATGAGTACCGGCCTCAGGTCCTGCTCGATGTAACATTAGTCGAAGTCAGCAAAAACGACCAGTTCTCCCTGGATCTGGATTTGGTCTCAAAGTTTCCAAGACTTGCAGGTGGGGGAAACATGGACTTCTTTACAGCTCTGCTGGATAATCCTTTACCCGATAAACGAATCACCGAAACAGTCTCAACAAGTGGAGCGGGAAGCGGCTTCTATGCAGACGAGCACATCCAGGCTCTATTAACAGCTATGCAAATAAAAGATTATGGTCGGGTACTGGCGAGGCCAAAACTTCTCGTTAACGACAATGAGGAAGGAACTATTAAAGCGGAAACGGTAACAACAGTTGTTTCGCCCAAGTCGCAAGTAGTTCCCGGCACAGGTGTTTCCCAGGCAACCCAGGCAACGTCGGTGGAACTCTCAACTTATACCGAGGGCATTACTCTTACAATTACCCCTCATATAAGTAAAGGAGACCAACTCCGCCTCGCAGTTGCGGTGACGCGTACAGATTTTGGACTGAGGCCGGATTATTCACTGACTACTCCGGAAGGAAATTTAACGGGGCCAACACCGCCTGACCTTCTGACCAGCGACGTTACCTCAACTGTAACCGTTCCCGACAAAAGCACAATAATCCTTGGCGGGCTGGAGAAGCTTAAACAGACCAAAGGCGGAACCAAAGTTCCCCTCCTCGGTGATATCCCCATTATTGGAGGACTATTTAGAAGTACAGCTAATAAGGACACCCAGAGCAGACTTTATGTGTTCGTTAAAGCAAATATATTGAGGCCCGGTGAAGAGTCTACCGGCATCTCCGACCTTGAAATAGTATCTCTGAAGAACCGTGCAACATTTGAAAAACATGAAAAGGAAATGCAGGGATACGAGGATTGGCCCGGCATTAAAGCAACACCGATGGCCCCGGAGCGGGTTCTCGAGGCTGATGAAGATGACGTAGTATCATTGAATGGTCAAAGGGTAATCGGAAATTACAAAAAAGGGGCGAAAGAGGTCGAGCTTGATCTTAGTAGAAAGACTCAGTCAAAAGAGCCGGCAAAAGTTCTCAAACGTGATGGAACGATCTCTCTGAATAATCGGCGGCCTTCCGATAAAACCACAAAAGAAACGCAGGAATACGAGGGCAGCCCCGTCACAAAATCGAAACCGATGCATCCGATGGAACTTCTCGAGCCCAATTAAATTATTGTGCCTAACACAGTACGTGATACGATATAGACATACGAAATATGAAAGATTTATTGATACAAACAGCTAAGCGGACGGGTTTGGTTGACGCTGAGCAGCTGGCCAAATTTTTAGAGGAAAACCCGCCAAAGGCGGGCCGGCAGCGCCTTGATGAATCTTTGCTTTCCTGTCCTTATTTTACCGAAGATACGGTCTTGAAGCTCTTTGCCGAGGCGCTTGGCTGTGAGTTCCTGTCGGAAATACATCCCAAGGCCGTGCCCGTCGAATTTGTTGAGGCTGTTCCAGCCGCATACGCTCAGCACCATTTTCTTATCGGTATAAAAACCAAAGACGGTGAAACGTCAGAATCGGCAGGCGAGAAAGCCTGCGAGCGTCAAACCGAGCTTACCGTAGTTTTGTCCAAGCCGCTGGATACAAATGCCCTCGATAATGTCTCGAAGATGACGGGCCTTCCTGTCAGGCCGGCTATATCCACCCGTGCCACTATCACCTCCGTAATAGATGTTGCTTACGAACAGAGGACGACGGTCATCGAGGAGGTGGCCGAGGAGCTGGATTCCCAAAATCTCGACCAGCTTGTCGACGAAGTAACCGCTTCTGACGACCTGCTTGATGTGGTTAATCGACCGCCGGTTATCAGGCTGGTCAATGATATTCTTTTTCGTGCTTTGCAATTAAGGGCCAGTGATATTCATGTTCATCCATACGAGGCAAAGATTCAGATTCGCTATCGTATAGACGGCATTTTATATGACACACTGAGTTTGAACAGAAATGTCTTACCGTTGATTATTTCGCGTATCAAGGTTATGGCGGGTATGGACATAGCCGAGCGCCGGCTTCCACAGGACGGCCGATGCAGTGTCCGGCTGGGCCAGCGGGAGGTCGATTTGCGTATCAGTACCGTGCCGACAAGCTACGGCGAACGCAGCGTCCTGAGACTGCTTGATAAAAGCACCGCTCTGTTCGGATTGAACGAATTGGGGCTGCGGGAAGACGATTTGAAAAAATTTGATTCTCTGCTGACCCACTCGCACGGAGTTATTTTCGTAACAGGCCCAACCGGCAGCGGAAAAAGCACGACCCTTTATGCCTGCCTTAACAGGATTAATTCGGCAGAGAAAAATGTTATGACCATAGAAGACCCCATCGAGTATCAGCTCGAAGGAATAAGCCAGATGCAGGTTGCTTCAAAAAAGGGTGTAACGTTTGCAAACGCTCTGCGGCATGTTCTTCGCCAGGACCCGGACGTTATAATGATAGGTGAGGTGCGTGACATCGAGACGGCCCGTATGGCGATACAATCTTCGCTGACCGGTCATTTGGTTTTCAGCACGCTTCACACAAACGACTCGGCTGGGGCCGTGACCCGGCTTCTGGATTTGGGGCTTGAACCCTATTTGGTAAGTTCGTCATTGATCGCTGTAATAGCTCAGCGATTAGTGCGAAAGGTCTGCCCTGATTGCAGGGAGGTTGCCGAACCCACAGATCATGAACTGAGAGAGCTGGGCATAGGCACATCCGAGCTGATGCAGAACGGCGGGAAATTCTTTGTAGGTCGGGGCTGCGACAGGTGTTTTCAAACCGGATTTCGCGGCAGAACGGGTGTTTATGAAGTCATGCTCGTTAAAGAAGATATCCAGAACCTCGTATACAAAAGAGAAACAGCCGGTACAATCAAGAAGGTTGCCCTTAACGCGGGTATGCAGACCCTGCGAATGGACGGCGCCAGGAAAGTCCTTGAGGGGATAACAACTGTCTCTGAGGTCTTGAGAGTAACGCAGGCTGACATAGTGTAGTGAAAAGCTTAAAGCGAAAAATGCAAAACCACAATGTAAAATTCAAAACTTTTTGAATTTTTAACCATAGTTTTTAGCTTTTATTTTTTAGTTTTAACTTTTTTTATGCCAAGGTATCACTATATAGCAATAGCAGCGGACGGCAAAAAAGTCAAAGGCACGATTTCGGCTGAAAACTCGTATTCTGCGCGGAAGCAGCTTAGGGTACGCAGCGTTCATCCATCATCGATTTCAGAAGTCAGCAACGGTGCCGAGGGCAGAGCCGCGTTGTTTAAGTTTTTCGCAAGAGCCGGCAAGACCCAGATAATCGATTTTACCAAGCAGATGGCCACACTGCTTAATTCGGGTATTAAACTGACCGAATCGCTTTCGGTCCTTACCTTGCAGGCTTCCGATGTGCGGTTCAAGAACGCCATCAGCGATATTCGCGACCGCGTTGTCACCGGCGAGTCATTTGCCGATGCTTTGAAAGAATACAGCGATTATTTTGATGTCATTTTTGTAAGTATGGTGCGTGTAGGTGAGGTTACGGGCTCTTTGGGAAAGAGCCTGTCGACGATTGCCGGGTTTATGGAAAAACGCCAGCGGGTCGAATCGAAGGTAATTACAGCGATGATATATCCGATTATTCTGATTTTATTTTGCGTTGTAGCCATTCTGATATTGACAACCGCTGTCATTCCCAAGATAGGTGAGCAAATCGCCAGGGCGGGGCAGGAATTACCCTGGATTACGAGACAATTGATGAATGTTAGTCATATCCTGACGAGTTGGCGGCTTTTGGTTGTTATCGCGGTAGTGTTTGGTTTTGTTTTGGCCCTTAAGCGGTTTCTCAGGACCGAGCGAGGCGCCTATTTGCGTGACAGGTTTTTACTGTCTTTGCCGATGTTTGGACCTCTAATCAAGCAGCGTGTGGTGTCGCGTTTTGCCTCGACGCTTTCGACGCTTCTCAGCTCGGGTCTTGCTATGGCTGAGTCTCTTCGTGTGGTGGCCTCCGTTACCGGCAACAGTCTGATGAAAAGGGCCATTCAACAGTCGCGAGAGAGGATTCTTGCCGGCGCCGATATTGCGACGCCGCTGAGAGACAGTGGCGTTATTGACCCGGCTATTGCCCATATGGTTGCCGTCGGTGAAAAAAGCGGTGAGCTGGAAACGATGCTCAAAAATATCAGCGAAAACCTCGAGGCCTCAACCGACGTAGTCATTGAGAGATTAAGCGCGGCGGTCGAGCCGCTTATAATAATTGTTATGGCCGGTATTGTGGGCCTGATTGCTTATGCTACGATATTACCGATTTTGAAGATTTCATCAGTAAACTTTTGAGTGACTTTTTTAGGAGTTTTAAGATATATGAAGAAGCGAAGAAAAAACAAGATGCGAAAAGGGTTTACGATGGTCGAGCTTATGGCCGTGCTGATTATCCTTGGCCTGCTTGCCACGGTGCTGGTGAAGAATTTCATGGGCCAGACGGATAGAGCTCGTGTTATCACCACGAAGGCGAACCTAAAGATTCTTCATACTGCCGTTATGCAGTTTAAGATGGACACCGGCCAGTTCCCAACCGAAGAAGAAGGACTTATGGCTCTTATTAACCCGCCCAGTGAGGTTGAGGACCTTGTCGATCCGGGTGGCTATCTGGAAACTACGGAGATACCCAAGGACGGCTGGGGGAATGAATTTTATTTTGAACTTTATCCCGAGAGCGGCAAGGCGTTCGTAATCATAAGTTGGGGTGAAGACGGGGAAGAGGGCGGCGAAGGCTATGATACCGACCTTAAAAGCACAGATCCAAGTTGATGCCTATATGAGAAAATGCGTGTGTGCGAAAGTGCGTGACCGCACGAATGTTTCGACTCGCCGGCGTATTCGTGCGTCCGCCCATCTGCACATCGGCGGTTTTACGCTGACAGAGTTAATTGTGGTGCTTGTCATCATCTCGCTGTTTGTACTTTTGGTGATGATGAATCTTTTCGGATTGCTCAGAAGGAATACGTTTAAGGTACAGGCCAATGAGTTTGTCTCGACTATGCAAATGGCTGCGGTTGCCGCCGCTGAGAGTGACAGAAGGTACGAAGTTATAATTGACCTGACGGAGCAGAACTATACCCTCCGCCAGATTACGAACCCCGACCTTACGCTGATTCTGGAAGAAGAGGTTATTGTTACAAATAACTTTGGTAATAATTGTCAGGCTTTCTATGTATTGTTCGATGATTTGATGGAAACCGACGAAAACCACCAGATAGCCAAGTTTCGCGCCGGTCAGGCCGGCTGGCAATACGGCGGAAAAGTCGTCTTGCTCGATGAGAAGGAACAGCCGTATTCGGTCGTTGTAGACCGAATGAACAGAGTTGTTACGTTAAAGAGAGGTGATGTTGGACTTTTAATGCCGAGGACTAAAGATGAATTGCTCTTCTGAGAATAGTTTTGCGTCGCTTGTATGTCGTTGTCCATTACGCACTGAGCAATCTCATCCTCGAGCGCGGGGAGGGGACACAATAGGCGATATGAAAGGGAAGGCGTTTACTCTCGCGGAGACCTTGGCTGCTTTGGTTATACTGGCATTTATAAGCGGCAGTGTACTGGTTGTTGTTAACCGCTGTATGGCCTCAGCGGTGGACTCGGTGCTGCGGATGCAGGCCTTCGAAGTTGCACGCACGAATATGGAGAAGCTTCTCACCTTAAGCTCAGTGCAGGAGTCCGTTGAGTATGGCGCCAGTGAGATGTATCCGGACATCCAATACCAGACTGTTGTTGAGCCGTTTTACGAGCCTATAACGGCCCAGATGTGGATTCAGGCGGTTTGCTCAGCAGAATATACAGACTCAGAAGGCGAGGTCCAGACGGTCGAGCTAACGCACTGGCTGACCGATGTTACGAAGGCGGAGTTACTTAAGATTCTTGAGCAGCAAGAATCAGAATTGGCCGGCGAGGTTATCGAAACTCTCGAAGAAGCCGCTGAATACGCCGGCGTTGGTGAGCAGACAGTTAAAGAGTGGGTGGACAATGGAATGCCGCTGACCGAAGATGGTTATTATATTACAGACCAGCTTGACCTTTATAAAGAAACCGACGGCAATCCGACCATCGAGGACAAGATGCGACTCAATCCCGGCAAAGTAGTGTCGACAGATGCACGCCCCGAATCAGGCGGACCACGCGGACCAGGTGCGACGGGCAGCAAAGAGCAGCCGTTCCAACAAACACACTCTAGTCACTCTAGTGGTGATTCCCTCGCTGGATACCCGCGTGAACAGCTTGAACAAATGCCACTCGATCAACTAATCAAGCTATTCTTTGGAGATAAATAGGAATTTTGACGCTGTGCTCAATATTATGAAAAAGGCTTCTAACAAATTTGCAGAACCGCAGGGCTTTTCGTTGGCTGAGGTGCTTGCAGCGCTGGTGATAGCGTCGATGGTTTTGGTTACGGTATTGGGTATCTACAGCCGGGCCGAGAGCGTCTCTGCTACAATCACACGCAGGTTCGAGAGCGCCAGACTGCCCTCTGAGGTTCTGCAGCGCATCGCCGAGGACCTCGACAGAATGATTGCCTCCGACGCCTCTACAAAAGTTACTATCAATAATAAATTTGTAAGAGGTTACGCGACGGCACAACTTACGATTACAAAAACTATCGTAGATTCCAGGAAAAGTATGAAGGTTTTTGAACAAATCATCTGGCAGACGAACTATGATTATGACGCCAACGGGCTTATTTTATACCGACAGCGCACCAGCGAGGTGGGATTACTTGAGGATAAACTGCTCGATGAGGAAAGGGAGAGCTGGGAACAGGAACTTTTTGTCCCGATTTGCGAGGGCATTACCTTTTTTAAGATTCAGGCGCTCAGGAACGAGCAGGTCATAGAGAAATGGAACGGCCCATTGCCTCCTGGTATTGAGGTAGCCATCTCTTTTGCCGAGCCTTTTAAGGCTTTGGATAATACCTGGGACGTATATGAAGAGCAGAAATTCACACGAACCATAGCTATTGACAGAACCAGAAAATTAAAATTCAAAATCGAGATGCAAAAGCAGAAACAACCAGAAGAATTATCGAGCTTATTGGAAAATGAGATACCAGAACCGAACAGTAGATAGGGCCGAACATTACGGACGAGCCGGCATTGTACTTATGGTAACATTGGTGCTGTTGGTTGTGCTTTCGGCATTGATGTTTACTCTAAGTATCCGTATGTCCGCGCAACGTCACCGTGACAAGTATATCATAGATTATCAGACGGCCCGCTATGGCTGTGACTCGGCGGTGAAATATGCTCTTGCCACGTTAAATGATATTAATACTCCGCGTTTGATTTCACGACCGAATGAGCCGGACTTTTCCGATTTGTTTATGCTTGACGAAGAACAGTACGAGCAGCTTTTAGCCGAGTGGAATATCCAACGCGAAGACGGCTTGTCCACGGACAGCGAATTGAGTCTGGGCGGAGGATTAAACGCACAGAACTTTTCAGACCTGGCGTCGAATGATGTTAATGGCTTTTATGATATTAACGACCCTAATTCGGCCAGGGCTTTTGGCGATTCTAACGACTCTAATATCCGGACGGTGCCCGGTCCTTATGGTCCGCCCTGGCCTTATATAACCGAGCCGGTAGAGCTTGAAATCGGCTCTGCAAAAGTGCGGATTGAAATTGAAGATGAAAATGCAAAATACCCCGTCGGCTGGTTGATGATGGATGATAAGAGCATCCAGCGGGAAGTTACAGCCGGATTAGAAACTTTCTGTGAGTGGATGGAGGTCAATGAAGTCCAGCTCGATTTGCTCGAAGAGCAGTTTGAGCGGATAAAGGAGATTAAACCTTTCAAGATAGACTTCAAGACGATAACAAAAGTGGTAAGACAACCGGTATCAACACCGAAAACGAAAACCTCTACAAGCAGAACCAGTCGCAGCAGAGTCAGACCGCCTGCAATGCGGACGGTCCGAAAAACTATATCTGTAGATGAACAGGTTGCCGAACAGAGTGCTGACTTTGCGAAACTCTGTCACAGCACATTGCTTGATACCGAGATGTTAGCCAGGCCAATTGTACTCAGTGAAACCAGGAAGGAGTCGGCTCTGAAATATATGGGAATGTGGGCTACGAGGAAGGTTAATATCAATACCGCACCCCGGCATGTGCTGGAAGCGGCTTTTGCTTTCGGCGGCGACGCCGACAGAATTGCAGAAGAAATAATACAGCGTAGACGTATAAAGCCATTTGCCGGCATAGATGATTTGAGACGGGAGCTGTTCAGGTATTCTGACTCGATAGAAAAATCTCAAAAATTTATCACAACTGTCAGCCGGATTTTTACGATTAAAGTAACTGCGGCAAGTGGTGTGGCAAAGACATCGGCTGTTATAGGGATAGTAAAAGACGGTAAAAAGGTGAAACGGATTGCTGTGATTTCCAGCTGAGTGCCTGTCGTGTGTAAAGCGTACCGTATAACGTATAAGGGATGTGTTATACGATGCGATTTTTAGGAGTTTACTCGAATTGGAAGATAAGAACTACCTGGGAATTTATTTGAGCAAAGATACTGCGACTGTGGTCTGCCTGAGTCCACAAGGCCGGGACCATAAGGTTGTGGGCTGCTTTAGCGTTTCTGCCGAGGAGCAGGCCGAGCAAAAGCACAATCAGTTGGCGACTCTTATTACCCAGGGTTGTACAGAAAGAGATTTGCAGTTTTCCGAAGTGGCAGTGGCTTTGGATTGTGCGATGTTTATGCAGCATGATGTGCACAGCGAGTTTAAGGACATAAAGCAAATCGCACAGACCGTCAGGTTTGATACCGAGGAAGCCCTTGCCATCGATATAGGTGGCATCACGATTTCTTTCAAAATAAATTCAAGCGACAATTCCGGTTCGGACCTGAGCGTTTTTACAGCAGAACGCAAAGTATTGTCGGATGTTATTCTTTCTTTACAGAGTAATCATATGGACCCGGTATCTGTGGAGCCGGACGTGAGCTGTCTGTCAAGATTCATTTACAGGAATATGTCTTTGCCTGAAGATTCACATCCTATCTTCAGTGCTCTTTCTCGGCGCAGTGGTTATTTTATTGTCCCTAACTCGTCAGACTCGAAAGACACAGGGCTTACGAGAACGTTTCTGGTCGGCCCGAAACGAACGAGAACGGAGCAGCTCGCCAGAGAAGTGTATGTAACCAAAGCTTTGCTTGAAAATGAAGAGTCTGTAAATTGTCTTAGAGTTTTCGACTCCACCGGCTCGGTGAACTATGAGCAGCTCAGCGGCAGGCTCGGTTTTGAAGCAAGTGGAATTGATTTGGCTGAGGCCGCCGCGACCGAGCCTCAGACCCTGGCTGATTGCTCCGACACCGTTGACTTTGCAATTGCCTATGGGGCGGCTTTGGCTCATTTGGGAAAGCCGCAATGTATTAATTTTAGAAGTGATTTTATGCCCTTTCAGGGCAAGAAGCTCCGCCTGGAAAAGACTCTGAAGTTCGCAAGTGTATCGGTTACTGTTCTTCTGCTTGCTCTGGGTATGTATCTACAAATGCCGTTGTTGAAAATGAACGATAACCGTGGTCTGTTGCGCAAGAAATTTGCAAAAGATTTTTCTGCCGTTATGCCGGGCAAAGGACTGCCGGCAAAGTTCACAATTGCAAATAGAGAACTTGGCGGTGAATTAAGACGCATCCAGAATGTTCAGAGCGGCAGGTTTGGTGCCGCAGGTGAAGAATCCATGTTGAGCAAGCTGACGTTGGTGCTTGAGGCTTTTACTAAATGTGCATATCCGACAAATTTGAATATAGAAAAGGTCTCCGTTACAACCAGGAATATTCGTATAGAAGGCGATACTTCCAGCCGAAGCAATACCCACAAGTTATTCGCAGCAGTAAGAGACAAGATGGAGATAGAGCAATTTAATTATGATTTGAAGGGTGGACGTGACAGCTTTAACATCACAGTTGTTCCGAAATAATAGTGCAGGACAGGTGCTATGAAGGATATATACAGGAATCCAATGTTGTATTATATACTTGTGCCATGTGTGGCTGCCTTATGGCCTTTATTGGTCTGGATTGTATATTTGCCGGCGGCAAAACATAGTTTCGAGGAGGAGAAGAAATTATATAATGAGGCTCAGTTGAAGATAGCAGTGATTTTGGGGCTCGACTCTACTCGCCTGGAGCTTTCTGACCCTAATCAAGCTGATGATAAATTTGATTATGCCACTACTGTTAGTGGTGTTGCCCGCAGGTGTAATATACCGGCCACGGATTACACCGTCAGCTCAAAGCCAGTCAGAGCATCCGGCGGCAAGAAAAGCCAAAGTGCGAAGGTGGTTCTCAAGCAGGTTAACATAACAAGCTTTGCCCAATTTCTTTCTAATATTCAGCTTCGCTGGGCAAGCTTGCAGTGTGACACTGTCACACTGACCAAAAAGAAGGGCCTGCCGGATATGTGGAAAGTCGATTTAGACTTCAAGTATTACTATTGAATCCATTGTATCTCATATCCCGACTCGTTTAACATTCCGTTTTTTTCTTAAGAGTTTTAGACCATTACCATATATTGTATATCGCCCAATTTACGCGGAGGGATTTTTGCGGTCCGGATTTGTGAATACCAGAGATTTCTGCCAAGCCGGTTTTTAATACTGATAAAACGCATTTAAAACAGCAAGTTGCGTTTTGTATACTGTTATAGCACTTAAGCAAAAGTAAAACTTTGTTAAAGTTTTGAGCCATTTCCGGTCGATAGAAAAATGACAATTAATTTTAGGCCTGAGAAAGGATTCTGGGGGTATACTATATGTAGTAGTTCCAAATTTTGGAACGAAAGCACGGATGCTTTCGTCTGTAGCTTATTTGATAATGTAAAATAGACGAAATGCCTCATTTTGATTTCAATGGCCTGTTTGAGGGCCAAGATCAACAAGATGAATCTCTCAATTGGAGTTTGTCTCCAGATGAGGACTTAATTATGGAGCAGATCCTTGAAAATCTCGACACTACGCCGGTCGGCAAGGTGTTAAAAAGGATTGCTTTTCTACCGGAAGTTCGCAAGCAGAAAGTTCTTGACGTGCGTCGTCAGCTTACAGAGGGTAAATACGATCTGAATTCACGATTGGATGTTGCTCTTGACAAGGTTCTTGAGGACCTTACTGCTAAATAAAGCTCTGTCCACAATCACCTGCCCAGGTCACTGTACTAACCGACCGGCTGAATAACAGCGTTTTTTTGTTCTTCGCCTTCCCATTTTGCCTGCTTGAGGATTACCGAAAAGGGAGGTTTTGAACTATGTGATTACTTCGGGAACTTCATCGTCCGGCTCTTTTATTTCGACCGGCTTATAGCCTGGCGGCTTGGATTTATTCATCTCTTCTTTGAAGGCCGCCATCACTTTTTCCTGTATCCTTTGTCTGCATTCTCCCTTAATCGGATGAGCGATATCGGTGTGCAGCTTCATTTTACCTTTGACGTCTTTCCTGACCCGATTTGCCCGAAGTGATGCCCCGCAGTTATTGCAGAATTTGGCTCTGAGATGGTTTTTGCCTCCGCATTTTTCGCAATGGTCGGTCATTTTTCTCGAAGGCATAGCAACAAAAAACCCGTCCGCACCTTCGATGACCTTGATTTCGCGAACCACAAACTCATTGTCAATCGTTATAGAGCAGAAAGCTTTTAATCTGGTATTCTTGTTGTTCACTAATTTGACTCTTACCTCACTGATTTTCATTTTTCGCCTCGCTTAAAAGTCTACCATTTGTTGTTACTGACGATAATGGTTGTGCAGCCAATATTTTCAGTAATTTGTTTTTTTATTTTATCCGCTCTTGTTACCTCATTTTTTTCAATGCAATAAAACAAAGCTGAACCACTACCACTCAAGCAGAAAGGCCCGATACATAAGGATTCAATTCTTGCTTTCAATTCAGCAAGCTCCTTATATAACCTAAAACAGCTTATCTCAAGCATATTTGTGCGCATTTCGGATACTAAATCAATCCTGTTTTTTTCAATGTGGCGGTTTATTCTGGCGCTGAGGCTTTCATATACGTGCAGATTGGCCCTGTAATTAGCGTAAACCTTTTTCGTAGAGACACTTACGTCCGGAAGTATCAACAGGGCCGAAAAGCCAAATTTTTTCGTTAATTTTTTAATTTTTTCGCCTTTTCCGGTGCATAACGCCAGCGGTCCATCCAGAAAAAAAGCCACGTCGCTGCCCAACCGCTTGGCCAGTTTCGCAAGTTGGCGATTGCCCAGCCCGAACTCCATGTATTGGTCGATGCCGATAAGGGTCGCTGCTGCATCGCTGCTGGCTGAGCCCAGGCCTGAGCCTGCGGGGATGTTTTTTGTCAGGGTGATTTTGATATCAGTCCACACGCCGCAGCTGTTCAGCAACATTTGGCAGGCCTGGTAGACAAGATTGTCCTTTCCTTCGGGTGCCCAGTGCGGCCCTTTACAAACAAGTTCGATGCCGGCTTTTAGGCCCGGCTCGATGAGGATTTCATCGTAGAAGTTGACCTTGGCCATCACCGTTTCTATATCGTGGAAGCCGTCGGGACGTTTGCCGGCTACAAGCAGACTGAGATTGATTTTGGCGGGGGCCCGGACTAACAACCCGTCGTTGACCGTTTCGAATTGTTCTTTGTCAGACATAGTTGTTAATTAGAATTGTAACAGAGGAATTTGATTTCGGCTATATGATAAGTTACATAGGTGCTAAATAGATACTAATACAGGCTAAATCAGGATTTTACCGAACACAATAATCGAATTGCTCGTGAACGGCTCTTAATCATCAGTAATATTGCATCAATCTTCGCCAAGTGCCTCTATGTCTGCCAGGTCTTTTTTTCTACCTAAAGTTTTTTTATTGGAAATGAACTCTTTACGCCCAAGATAATACACAGGCACATCACCATAGGTCCCTTGAACTTTGCCTGAGAAAACCTCTTGCCAGGAAAGGCCTGTCAGCGAGGTAACAAAATCTACGCGCACAGGGGCAACACCAAGCTGGACAACTTTATCGGGGTCCTGAAAGTCTGATATAGTCAAATCCAGGGAGCCGAAACCGAATTCTTCAAGAGCGGCCAGGATTTTCTCGGCGTTTTTTGAGTCAGGTTTTACCAGGATATCCATATCGCCGGTGAAACGGGGTACGCCGTGGAAAGCAAGTGCATAGGCCCCGACTATAATGAATTCGGCCTTATGAGCGTTTAGCAACTTGAGCAGTTCTTTGAAATCCGGCTGAACTTCCATAATACTGCCTTCTTAGATAGTCAACAGCTGCTATGCGGTCTTGAGGAGTTTTGCTCAACCAGTAATTCAGGTCATTCTTGAGCTTTGACCATTTCCTAAGCCCGCATTTGAAAACAACTTTCTCAATCATAATGGGTATGCTAAAGCAATTTTGCTCTGCAGTAAAGAATATTTTGGCGAACAGTTAACCGGCATAAAACAACAATGCCTGTTGACATTATAACTGATTATTCCTATTTTGAGCACAGAAAATTGGCCTAAGAGAACACAGAGCACAAGACAGAGGGCAGAAGTAAGGAGTCAGAGGTAAGAATGATGGACGAATCGGAATCGAAAGGTGAAAAAACAAAAGTTCAGCGGCGGTTCAGCCAGGAGCATTACGATAGACTGCATCGCTGCTCAGAGAAGATATATGTTAATAGCAGTGGTTGGGACGTAAGAAAACCGCGGTGATTTTTTTGTGATAAGGGAAAGACAAAATGTCTTGGGCAATAATAATTTCAGCAATCATTGGCATTTCCGGTTATCTTATTAATCACCGGCTAAGCCAAAAATCCGAAATCATGTCTAAGAAAAGGCAAGTATATGAAGAAATCTCAATGGCTCTTGGAGTTTTTGTGACGGGACGGATTAGCAACAACGAGGACAAAAATAGATTTTTGGACCAGTATGCTAAGCTATGGTTATGGGCTTCTGATTCAGTTATACGAGCAGCCAACGAATTTTCAGATGTTATGATAAGATTCGATGTATCTGACAAAGAATGGCAGACAAGGGCTAAAAGTGCCTATGCAAATTTTGTAATTGAGATGCGAAAAGACTTAGGATTTTCGAAGACGCTTCTTACGTCTAAGGAATACAGATTCGTTAGCTTTGGTAATTAGTTCTGGTATTTACTATTTTAGACGTTTATATGTAGGTGTGTCCCTTAATATGTAAGGTAGTCTTATATTTATTTTTTGGGTGCTTTGGTGACGCGGTTTGCGGTATTGTTTACGGCTGGCGGGCCGGCAGGGAAGTTCGCGGATGAGAAGATGAAACCACAGAAGACTCAGAAAAAGGAATAGATTCCTGCTTTCGCAGGAATGACATTTTAGGAATATTGAATGTCGAATGACGGAATGTTAGCTCGTGAATCGAGCGACAAACGACGAGCGACAAGTAACGAAACTGTTGCCTGGTGGCAATTGCACAGGCGGCTGTATAACTGGGTGGTTCATTTTGCAGATACTCCGCATGGGGAAAGGGCGTTGTTTCTGCTCAGCTTTGCGGAATCGAGTTTCTTTCCTGTGCCGCCGGATGTCTTGCTGGCACCGCTGACTCTTGGTGCGCCGAAGAAATGGTTCAGATTTGCCCTTGCCTGCTCGATAGCCTCGGTCCTTGGTGGGATTCTCGGCTATTGCATTGGGGCGTTTCTCTGGTCTGTGATAGGGCAGTGGGCTTATACGCACCTTGCAGCGATTGGCCTGACAGAGGCGAATTTTGCGAAGTTTCAGAGCTGGTATGATAGATATGATTTCTGGATTGTTTTTACCTGCGGTTTTACGCCGCTTCCGTACAAGGTCTGTACTATTTCCGCCGGTGTGGCGAGGATAAGCTTTTTAGGCTTTTTAATCGCATCGACGGTGAGCCGGTCCGCGAGGTTTTTCCTGGTTGCCGGTCTGGTCGGCTGGAAAGGGGAAAGAATCCGGCCTGTGATTGAAAAATATTTCAACTGGTTTACGCTTGCCTTTGCTATCCTGTTGATTGGCGGATTCCTGGTGATAAAGTGGATTTATTGATTATTGATTGGTAATTGGTGATTGGTAACTGGTGATTGGGGATTGGCTATCATGAACGAGGCACAAAAGAAGATTTTGCTCAAGACCGCGCGCGGTACGGTTGAGGCGGTGATTAAAGGCGGAGCGACACCAAAGCCGGAGTCGGACGACCCGCGGCTCAATGCCCATTGCGGCTGCTTTGTAACGTTGAAGAATAAGAACCGGCTGCGGGGTTGTATCGGCCGATTTATTTCCGACATACCATTGATTGAGCTGGTTGTTGAAATGGCGAAGGCCTCGGCTGCGGGCGATATGCGGTTCTTTGCCGACCCGATAACTGCCGGCGAGTTAGAACAGTTGGATGTGGAGATATCAGTTCTGTCGCCGTTGGAAAAGACGGACAATCCTTTAAGTCTTCGGCTTGGAGTGGACGGCATCTATATAAAGAAGAGGCGTGCATCGGGCTGTTTTCTGCCTCAGGTTGCCACGGAGACCGGCTGGAGCAAAGAAGAATTTCTTTCATACTGCTGCGCACATAAAGCAGGTCTGTCCCCTGACGCCTGGAAGGACCCGGAAACGGAAGTGTTTCTATTCACTGCTGAAGTATTCGGTGCGGATTTCAAGGGCATATAATCCTGCTTTTATTTGCTTAATTCCTTCCAGACAATACCGTAAGTACAGCCATTTTGCGTCCATTTGCAGCCTTTTTGAAGCAGGTTGGCAATCGGACGTGCTCTGTTGGAGGGTACATAACAGGCCTGAACGATACTATTGTTATGGAAATAGCATTTTTGAAGCTTGCATTTATCGTCCGAATTTGGTATGTTAGAAGGGTCAAGAAACTTAATGGTGTTGTTGGGTGTTGTTTGTGGAAAGTGCCGGATACATTGTGAGGTGGGCGTACAATCCCGTATCAACTTATGCAGCCCTTGCTCGAAAAGAATGGAGTTTTTCAGGAGCAGAGAATGAGAGTTAGTGCTTTTTTGTCGGTGTGCGTTTTGATGCTTTCGACTCTGGTGCAGGGTGCGTCGATTACTTTGAATACCGGTGCCGAGAGTACAGTAACGATTGAAACGGTCCATGTGGAAATAAGGGCGGGCTGGGGTAGTACGGCAGTTTTTGTCTGCAATGAGGTTTTTTGGTTAAGTGACACTGGCCGGCCCCGGGTTCCCTGGAAGGTAATTACGGTGTTACTGCCGCCGGATGCGGACCTTTCGAGTGTTAGATGCCGCCTTGTTCGTCCGGTTTTTGAAAGCATTTCGGGTGTGTGGCAGGTAGAACCAATGCCTCCTGTGGCAAGCAGGGATGAGAACGGACGGGAAATAGTTATCTGGCCTGAAGGTAAGCGTATTATCAACGGCAGGGATGCCGACATATATGAGCGCGATGCTTTCTGGCCCGAAGAGCAGGTACGTCTGACGGCAACGGGCAAGCTCCGCAAGTGGCGATTGGCCGAAGTGGCTGTTCCCTTAGTCCGTTATAATCCTGTCAGCGGCCGGTTAATGCAGCTTACCGAGGCCGGGATTACAGTCGATTTTCAGAGACAGGTAAGGTCGTCCGAGACCAACAGGCCCGATTTGCTGGGACGGTCAAGGGTACGGCGCAGGGCCGTCAATTTCGCTCAGGCTGCTGAGGATTACGACAAAGCGGCAGCAGGTGGTGAGGAAGGTATCGCTTCTCCGAATCCAAGTTCGACAGACTATGTTATTATAACGAAGTCGGCCATTCAAAGTGCATCCACGAAGTTGAGCGCTTTTGTTGCTCACAAACAATCACAGGGTTTTAACGTTCAGGTCATTACCGAATCAATATGGGGTGGAGGCAGCGGTGACTCGGCGGCGAATAATATCCGTGCGTGGCTGGCAGGCAACTATATTAATGAGGATATTTTGTATGTTTTGCTGATTGGCAATCCCCATCCCGGCACCGGTGATGTGCCGATGAAGATGTGTATTTCAGACCATCCTACGGATTATTTCTATGCGGAGCTGACAGCAGACTGGGACAGGGACGGAGACGGCATTTATGGTGAGAGTGGAGGTAATGCGACGGCCGGCGATGAAGTAGAGAAGTACTTCGAGGTATATACGGGCAGGATTCCATACTATGGAAATATCGGCGATACCGATGCTATTTTGCAGAAGATAATCGATTATGAAAACGCAACTGATATTGACTGGCGCCGGAATGTGATATTGCCAATGGTGCCGCTCGACGATTCAACTCCGAGCTATCAGCTTGGTGAGCAGATAAAACACAATCTTCTTGAGCCGGAGGCAGTATCGTCGGTTCGTATATATGATAAGACGTATGGTGTGATTCCGTCTCCTGAGTACCTTCGTTCCGAGGCCTACCCGGCTGATGTCTGGAGCCGGGGTACATACGGCTTGACTGTGTGGATGACACACGGCTGGTCCCAGGGCGCTTCGGGTATTATTGATACCGGGGACGTGCCGAATCTTGACGATTCTCATCCGACTGCTACCTGGCAGAGTTCCTGTACGAACGGTGAGCCTGAAAACAGCAACAATCTTGCTTATGCGATACTGAAGAACGGCGGGATAGCGACATTGGGGGCGACACGGGCGTCCTGGTATTATGTCGGCCAAACCAATTTTACCAATACGTCAAGTATAGGAGGATTAGGCTATCAGTACGCTCTAAGGTTGGTTGAAAGGCAGGCCTGTGGTCAAGCTCTGTATGATACGAAAGAGGCGATGAGTCTGTGGCCTCAGAACTATTACGTCTTTAACCTTTACGGTGACCCCTCGGTTGTCGTTTTCGGGCCATCGCCTGATTTTACCGTTTCTCCGACGGATATGTTTTATCAGGTCGGGCCTCAGAAGGGACCCTTTAGTTCAATGTCACGCAGTTATACTCTAAAGAACAACAGCCCAAGCCCCCTGGACTGGACGGCGGCGACAACGGCCGGCTGGCTGACTATTGCTCCGGGCGGTACGATAGGGCCGTCTGGGTCGATTACAGTCGACGCCTTATCAAGTGCTGACGTCTACGATTGGCCCGTCGGCAGGTACTGCGGCGAGATGATTTTCACGGATACTACCGCCGGCACGGACCATACGCGTCAGGCGATTCTGGAGATAAAGCCGAGGTCGATGGTAGCGCACTGGAAGCTGGATGAGACCACCGGCAGAACAGCGAACGATTCGAGCGGCAACGGTTATCACGGCACGCTCGAAGGAGGTTTCTCTTTTGATACTGCCTCTGATGTGGGTCAATTTGGCACAGCTCTGAACTTTAGCCACCCGAATGATGTTGTTAATACGGGCAAGGCTGCCGGCGACCTTGGATTGGCCAATAACGCCGCAAAGAGCGTCACCGCGTGGGTATTAACAAGCAGCTTCAACGACGGCGGTATCTACGAGATGGGCCAACATTCAAACGGACAGGATTTTTCGTTGAGAACACGGGCCAGTGATAACTTGTGGCGGATACAATACTGGGGCAGCGGCTATGACATAGATTTCAGCTACATTTCAAAGAACCAATGGGTCCATTTTGCTCATGTTTATGATGGTGCCAGAACAAAGATATATGCCAATAGTGAGCTTATCGTGAACGAGCCAAGTTTATTGAACACAGCGGACCAAAAGACTTTTAAGATAGGACGGTGGGACGACCATCATTTTGACGGGATAATTGACGATGTGCGGATATATAACTATCCCCTGGATTCTGACCAGGTTCTTGCAATCTTAGGCGGCGGTTGTGCGGAAAATCCGCATCCGTATGATACCGAAATGGATGCCCCTTACTGTGCGACTTTGAGCTGGGCGTCCGGAGCGGCCGCCCTTTATCATGATGTGTATTTCGGTACGGACAGGGATGCCGTAGCCAATGCTACTGCCGATTCGCCGCAGTACAAGGGGCGTCAGACCGACACTTTCTATGTTCCGACAATGGCAAAGAGCACACAGTACTTCTGGCGAGTTGACGAAGTACCTTATGTTCCGCCTCCACCTTCTATGGCCGGCGATGGTGTTGTAAAATCCGAGCAAGTTTCCGCAGCCGGCATCATCACCGGTAAAGTTTGGAGTTTCACGACGGGTGTGGGTGTGGGTACGATTACACGCGAGGTCTGGACGGGTATCGGCGGAAATGATGTAACCGGCCTGACCGGTCACCTGTCCTATCCGGATTCGCCGAACATACGGGAAGAAATAATTAGCTTTGAAGGCCCCGTTAACTGGTCAAGTAACTACGGTACACGTATACATGGTTTTCTGGTGCCGTCTGAGACGGGCAGCTATACGTTTTGGATTGCAAGTGATGATTATAGCGAACTGTGGCTGAGCAGCAATTCCAACCCGGCCAATCAGACTAAGATAGCAGAGGTAATTGGCTATACTGACCCACGCCAGTGGGACGCAAAACCTGAGCAACAGTCCAACGCAATCCTGCTGACAGCCGGCCAGGCATATTATGTCAAGGCGCTGCATAAGGAAGGGACGGGCGATGATAACATCGCTGTTGCGTGGCGGTTGGACGGTTCGTGTAAGGGCAGGGAGGTCATTTCAGGTTCATATTTATCCCCGTATGATACCAATGTTCCGACTCCTGACCCAATGACGTGGGCAGCGCAGCCGCACCCGACAAGCAGCACGTCGATTTCAATGACAGCGACGTCGGCCCTTGACCAAAGTGGTGTTGAGTATTACTTTACCTGCGTCTCAAGCGGCGGCCATAATAGCGGATGGCAGGATAGTGCTACCTATGAAGACAGCGACCTGATGTCCAATACTGTATATGCTTATACTGTAACATCGCGAGATAAGAATCCCAACTACAACACTACCGCACCGTCACAGGTCTCTTCAGCAAGGACAACCCTGCCCGGAGATTTTGAGCCGGATGGTGATGTGGACTTTGACGACTATTCCCGGTTCGCTTCGCATTGGCCGAATGATGGCGCATTTGGCAGCGAGTACGACCTTGACGATGATAATGATGTAGACCTGCGAGACGTCGCTATCTTATTCGGAAACTGGCTTGAGGTTACGGAGCAGCCGCTGCCGTTACCCGGCCAGGCTGGTAATCCCAATCCGCCTGATGAAGTAACAGAGGTCGACGTGGACACTGATTTGAGCTGGACAGCCGGCTCTTATGCAGCGTCGCACGATGTGTACTTCGGCACAATTAGTCCGCCTGCATTCCAGGGCAACCAGACCGACACCGTGTTTACTCTGAGCACAATGATATATCTTACAAAATACTATTGGCGTATCGATGAGGTCAATGCCTCTGGCACAACTACCGGTACAGCCTGGAACTTCAAGACTTGTATGGACCCGGGGCCCGGCGGTGCGCCGCCCTAAGTCGCTTGTTACAATCTTGTGCAATTCAGGGGACAAGGTACGGTTTACTTAAAAGCCCCTGCCAAACATTCCTCGACTTTTTTTAACGAGACCGGGCCATTCGTCTTATTTTTCTAAGGGGTATACGGAGTTATTGTATATCCCAAGTGTTGTTTGACTCTTTCTTGACAAGATATTGTGCTTCTGGTCTAAATATTGGCGGTTTTTGTGTCGAGAAAGAAATATGGCAAGGAACTTTGCTTTCATCTGGATAGCTTTGGTTTTTGGACTGGCCGGTTGTAAAAATGCATCTACGATAAGTACCGGCGGTGCTCGTAGAATTGATACGCCGGCCGGTATGGTTGAGCATTTGCAGAGTGAAAATCTGCCGGCCCTTCAATCTGTCGAGGTCTGGGAAAACGAATATGGGGCCGGACTGAAACTTGCCACCGCTCACTATGAGATTTTCACAACACTTCTGGAGCCTCTGATGCTTCGCCAGGTTCCGGGATTTGTCGAGTCGGCCTATCGGGGCTACCAGGGCCAACTGCCTGAACCTCTCGAAACGAGCACACGGTTTACGATTTACCTTTTCGCTACCCGGAGACAATGGGAGGATTTCACGAGGGGCTTTGCGGGTGCGCAGGCGGGGCTGTACTGTAAGATAAAGGCCGGTGCGTATTATCTGAACGGAGCGTGTGTTGCATATAATATCGGCAGAGAGCGGACGTTTTCCGTGCTTGGGCACGAGGGATGGCATCAGTTTAACAGCAGACACTTTAAGTACCGGCTGCCGAGCTGGCTCGACGAAGGTATCGCAACACTCTTTGAGGTGCATAGAGGCGAGAAGGGGCTGTTTTATTTTGAGCCGGGCCGAAATGTCTATCGATTGGGTGCTTTGAAAAAGACCCTGATAAATGGAAATATGATACCACTGAGAGAATTGATAGGCGTCAATCCCGGCGAGGTGCTGGCTGCAAATGAAGCTGATGCCGTATCGGCTTTTTACGGTCAATCTTATGCGCTGGTGCGATTTCTGCGTGAAGAAGGCTACGGGAAAAGACTGCGAGATTATCATAAAATGCTTTTGGGCGGCCTGAGGGGTGATTGGCCGCTCAGTGCAGCCGACAAAAGAACCGCGGCAGATAGGAACATTCCGCGAACTGTTAATTGGAATCGCACCGTTGGGCCGATGTTGTTTAAGCATTATATCAGTGACGATTTCGTCCAAATCGAGAAAGAGTACACGGCTTTTTGCAAAAAGATTGTCTATCACGTTAGACTGTAAAGACTCAAGACTCAAGACTCAAGACTCAAGATACAAAACTGAAGATTCAAATTATGTCTACACAGGGACCGGTATCCATTATTCTGGCTTCGAGCTCGCCGCGGCGGAAGCGATTGTTGGCCGAAGCCGGTTATAAGTTTACTATTGTCTGCCCGGATATTGACGAGTCGGCTTTTGATGCTGAGCAGATAAGTTCCTCTGAATATGCGAAACGGCTGGCGATAGCCAAGGCGAGAAGTGTTGCTGGCAAATTCCCGGATTATCTGGTCATTGGCGCGGACACAGTTGCGGATTTCGGAGGTGAGATTATTGGCAAGCCTGGCGATGCAAAAGAGGCGGAGGAGATTACGCGTAGGCTTTTCAGCCGGCCTCATAAGGTGATAACCGCGGTGGCAATTGTCAGAGAAAGCGATGGGACCGAGATTGTAGAAAGTGATAGTACTACGGTATATCCCAGGAAATTGACGGAAAGCCAAATTGCCGAGCATATTAAGGGCGGCTCGTGGAGAGGAAAGGCGGGGGCTTATGCCATACAGGAGGGAGGAGATGAATTTGTCGAGAGAATCGAGGGGAGCCTGACAAATGTAATGGGGCTGCCGATGGAGCTTGTTCATCGGCTGCTGAAGGGATTTGCCGGTTGAATTATTGGCGCTGTAGATTGCGCAGTTTAACATAGTGTACACCAAAATTGGCTTTGATCCTGCTTCGCCAGAGGCTACGCCAGGATAAATTGGGTTCGTTTTGGGTTCGTTTTTCCCGCGTTCACCAAGTGTCCTTTTTTCATAATCCCTTGTTAATACATTATTTACGTTCATTTGACTTTTTTGGAAATTGGGTTCGTTTTGCATAAAAAGGT
>CAYVIT010000030.1:8199-30535 GCA_964451425.1 uncultured Pirellulales bacterium | reverse complement strand
GTATAATAAGGCCGGCTAGCTGCCTTGATAATGTCGAAATCCCGAATTTATTCATCATTTTTTTCTTCCGCTAAAGCTGCCAAGAGTCTGCTGGCGGTCTGCTCTGTTATCTTCTGCAGCGGCTGCGTTTGCTCTGTTTGGGATTCACCCGGCTGGGCTATCCTCTTATCAAAAAGTGCCTGCAAAGAAATAATATCCAGACAGGCCTTGCGGGCGGTTTCTTCCTTGTCCGATTCAGTAAGCTGTACGAGCTTCGCCGCAGCCAGCGGAGCGTACCGTGCAATTAAAGCTGCGCTTTGACGATGGGCCGACATAATTCGGCGGTCAAATTCAGAAACAAAAAGTCCATCTGTCAGCCATCTGTCATAGACGTTTCTGCTTACCTTGTGCCTGTCCAGAACCGCCTGCTCGTCAAGCTCGCCGGTGAACAAATCCTCCATAACGGCAAGCTGTTTTTTGCTGAGCTTCTTTCTCTGTGCCATTATTTGTAAATCTCCGATTTGATTTTTGAACGGTTAAAAAAATATCCGGCTATATGCGTCAGCGCTGCCGCTCGTTTTTCGGCCTTTTTCATCTCGGCTTTCGGCTCTTCAACCAGCGATAATGCTCTCTCAATTTGTTGTTGCTGCGTGTCGTTTACAAAGAATACCAGTGGATTCGCGAAGCACTTTGCGCTTATTTTTGCCGGCGTATTCGGTCTTTTCAGATTAGTGAGCCGTTCAATCCGCCTGGCTGTCTGCGGCAGCAGCTTTGCGAGACTGCCGGTCGCCATTTTTTTGTTGAGCCTTTTCAGCAGCTTTAGTTTTTTGCCAAGTTCGTCCGAACCGCAAAGCCGATTGAGCGTCGCGAGCAGGATGTCGGTCTGCTCATCGTCGACGTCCCAGACTATCACATCAGCGGCCTCGTAGCCGAGCTTAGCCAAGGCAGAAAAACGGTGATGGCCGTTGATTATCTGAAAATAATCGGCTTTACCCGGGCAGGGCCGAACTATCAACGGCTCGTATCGGCCGGTCCGCTCTATGTTGCGAACCAGCTTTGCAAAATTGACTTTACTCTGCTTGTTGGGATTATCAGGATGAAATCCGAGTTTATCCAACGCGATTGACTGAATTGAATTTGCCATATTCGACTTACCCTTTAACCTGTTAGTAACTTCAATTTCGGATTGAACCAAATGTAATAGACCGGTCTCGCAGTAAGCTTGCTTAATACGTATCTGGTTCGCTCCAGGCCCGCGTCACTATAGCGGTGGCTGCCATAGCTTTGCAGGAACTGTTTCATCTCAAGCTCAATAAATTCGTCTTTCGCGGCCGGCAGCCGGTCAAGTTTTGCCTGCACTTTTTTCGGTTCGATTAGATTGTGTTTCTCCACACCCACCATACTAAAGGCCTCGACAAGCCTGACACATCGCGCCGGCATCTGTGCGGTAAAGGCCTTCATTCCCGCCTTTTCAAAGAACGGATTAACCAGCCCCATCACCGCCATCGCCTCGACGATAGGGACATTCATTCTGGGCATCGTCTCGCGCACGAGCCGGCTCGCCAGGCCAAGAGAGCGAAATCTCGGTTCAATAATGACCCTACTGATACAGCGGACATTTTTATTGATAATCGCCAACTGCGTGGCCCTATCGAAGCCTGCAAAGCAACCGGCTGTGGCGACGTTTCGAAGCTCTGCTGCCGGTGTTGGCATTTTATAGACGATAACCCCGACGGTCTGTCGGCCCAGGACCGCACCGGCTGCAAGTCTTAAAGCAAAAATCGCCGCTAACGGCCCCAGCCGATTGTCACGATAGTGATAATGTGCAAGCTCTTCGTAATCAGCCCGACTGCCAGGTACAATCCGTAATTTTTTACAGACAGAGCATCTTTGCATTTTCAGATTTTTCCTCTTTTATAGATGACCTCTGTTTTGCCGGACAACTCTTTAACAACCATTACGTCCGGCGCTAAATCCAGCAGAATATCCTCGTGACTTGATGCGAGTACAAACGTCACGCCGTTCTTCTTTGCGAATTTGTGTATGTTGTATGCAATCACAGCAGCGGTTATTCGGTCTAATTCAGAGCAGAATTCATCTGCGAAGACGAATTTCTTCCCTGACGCCAATGCCATAGCGAGACGGAACCTGTATTTCTGGCCTTCGCTAAGATTGGCCGGCTGATTTAGAACACAGAAACAATCGTTGAGCCCTGCTGTGCTGAGTATTCTCAGGCTTGTGAGCAAATCCCCTTCAATACAGTCAACCAAGGCCGTTTCCTTCGTCAGTTTTATTCGGGCCAGGTTCACTCTGTTCGTTGCCGGGATGGTTTTTTCCAGCTCTTTTAACAGAACGCTTTTGCCGGCCCCTGATGGGCCCGTGATATATACGATGTCACCATCGTTGATTTCCAACCGGCAGTTTTGAATGACACATCTTTCAGTGAGTCTGTCCGCCGTCAGGCCGAACATCCTGGCAACCTTGCCAACCTTATCGGTTAGCTTTACGTGGCAGTGAAAACTTTTTGAAACACTATATATCGGCATTGACCATTCCCCCATTCTCTATTGCCAGCTTCTTTTTCTCGTCATCGGTTAATTTGCTTTTACAGGACTCACTACTTACAAGCTCAAGAACTAATTTGATTCTTTGAAGAATTTGTCGAACGCGATAATAGCTCCAGTCCCTTTTTCCGGCGATTTTTTTCATTGATAAACCCAACAGATAGTATTCTTTTGCGATAGCCATCTGGCGCCGAGTAAATTTATCACGGTTTCGCAGGCATATTATGTATTGGCCTTCCATAAGTCTTTTTGTAATATTATCTATTCTCCGAGCAATACTTAACCTACTGACACCAGCCAGCGTGCTTATCTGATGAAGGCTATTGCCATTCTCCCAATACATTGTCATCATCAGCTTGTCTTCACCACTGAGAATACTCAACCTGCTTCGCAGTAGATCTATGCTGTCACGATACTTGCCTCTTACTTTCAGATCTTCTTCGGTGATGTCTTCCCGAATGTTATTCATCAACTATTTCTCTGCGCTTCATTCATCCTGTATTTGCTAAAATTACCGAACCTTTTATTTGTGTCATTATCAGCATGTGATGAGCGAATTATTTTCATACCCATCATTTATCTGAAACAAGACCGAAATTTGTTCTTCTTTCAATATCCCTTTTTGTCTCAATCAAAGTCAGTAACATCTTTTTTAGGCTTTCTGGCCCGTGCAGCCTAACTTCAGCACTAATGTTGTATATATATAACTAACATATAATATATATTAACAGTTTATCTAACATTTTCAAGTATATTTTTGGTTTTTTACAAAAAATTTTGTAAATTTATTATATGGCAAACACTATCTCTCTATGTTCTGCTTTAAGCGGGAGTTATGACCTTTTTGGGTGATGATTAAAGTCTCTGGATAATTGCAGAATACGTGCGTAAACCACTATTTTTGTAAATTACCTGATTCTTTTGAAAGGGATTGTTTTTGAAACAGCCACTTTTGGCTGTCTAACTTGTGGCAGTTGGCTCATACGGCCTGCAGATACCCCCCGCAGTGGGTCGAGCCCATCATAGACTCGACCCCAAACGAACACTTATCTGACCTGCTCAGCAAGTAGAGTAGAGGAAATCTATTTGAACTTGTCGATCATTTGCTGAGTTTTCTCTCGGTTCCAATTGGCCGGCTTCTCATAATCCTGGTCAGCCTCCAGTTCCTCGGCGGAAGGTGTTTTCGATGACACACCATCGAGCGGCACCTCGGTTCCTGTAATCCACACTAAGGAATTGAGAACAAGCTTTCGAAAATCATTGTTTGCCCAGGCCCAGTGCCAATGCCCTCCTGTGAAGCCGAAGCCACGACCGCCGTCCGGCCGTTCGTACGCCCACGCCACATGCTCCGGCATGCCCAAGCGTGCGCGGACGTGCGGATTACCGCCGTGAGCGTCATCACCTCTCTTACGCGTACTGTCAGGCGGAATAGCGGTGAGAATCGGCGTTACATTCTTCATATCCTCGACGAAACGCATGTGGTAGTACCACTCGTCATTTAAGGAGAAAGGCTTGACGCCGCGAGTGATTTGGTGTTTAGGCAGCTTCTTGAAATCGGCCAACCAGTGTGGATTGACCGACCAGAAGGTCTCGAAGTACCCGCCAATCCAGCTCAGCATGTAGCTGCCGGGCTTTCCCTTTGGTATCTCGACTCCATAATGATAACAGGCGATGCCCACACCCTTTTTCGCGAGCTTGTCTACCTGCTCAAGATGCTGCATAGCGACGTGACCGCCGCCGCCGTCGCAGTAGAACGCAATCGCGTCGGCGTTATCAAAGGCGGTGGGGTCTTTTGGCCAGCCGTTAGTGTACACGCTGGCCTGGATACCGGGCATATTTTCGTTGAGCCTTTTAGCCAGCAGCAGCCAGCCGGCGTTATGCTCGTGAGCTCCGTAGCCGTGACTGCGCGGGCCGGCGACCATAACGACCTTTTTCCTTTCAGCCATTTTCAGCCTCTTTAGTTGAATGTCTTTGAACTGAGCTGCCATTGGCGGCCCTACGTGCAATTGCAGCGCCAGCACGCCCGAGGCGTCTTTGTCCTTTTTGTCGTTGTCGATTACCTCTGCCGTGACCTTGCCATTAATCTTAAGAACAATGCTGTTACCGCGGGCAATGATATGATATTCGTTCCAGCCGTCTTTATTTATGTTTGCCATGAGTGCGGCTGAGTCCCCAATCGAGGTGCTGGTCCTTTTGCCATCCTCGTCGATAACAGTTTTTTGACCGCGCGTTGCGAGCATTCCCCTGCCTCGCTCGTCGTAGAGGGCCCCGGCCCATTGGCCGGCCTTATCGATGTCCGCCTGATATCCTGCGACGTGGCCATCCTCGCCAATGCGGCTGCGTACCTGGACGCCTGAGTTGGCCGACGGGGTCCCGCTTATGCGGTACATGAGCTTCAATTCAAAATCATCCAATTCACCCAGTTGCCAGACGATGAACTGATTCGACTTGACCGGATTCTGCTGGGTGGATTGACCGGTAACCGCCCCATCCTTCACCGACCAGTAGCTCATATTCGGTGCCTTCCAGCCATCGAGGGTTTTGCCGTCAAAGATGGGCTTAAAGCCAGCTTCTTCAGCAATGGCAGCGCTTGTCACAAAACAGAGCAACACAATCCAAACGGGCCGTAAACAGTTTGCACGCATCATAAATCCTCCTAATAATTGAAAGAGTAAGACGATGGGCTGAAGCCCATCCTACAATATAATAACATTCTCACTTTATTTCCTTGTGCTTAGCCGGCTGCCTCCCATTGTTTTTTTACCAGCTTCAGTGCCTCGGTATATACCTCTTCGGTTTTGGGGAAGAAATCGCGCCAGACGCGGGTGGCAGCGGCCAGGTCCGGCAGGGCACGTCCGAATGCTTCGACAACCATCCACTCGTCATATCCGCCCGACCGCAGCGCTTTGAAGGTGCCGGGCCAGTCGATATGCCCCTTGCCCGGCGTGCCGCGGTCATTCTCGCTGATGTGCACATGCTTGATAACATCAATGTGCGGCCTGATGCAGCCGACAGGGTCTTTTTCCTCTATGTTGGCGTGGAAGGTATCATACAGAACGCCAATGCTGGGGTGGTTCACCCGCTTCACATAGTCCGCCGCGTCAGCCATTGTATTGAGGAAATAGCACTCGAAGCGGTTCAGATACTCCAAAGCCAAGGTAATGTTGGCTTTAGCAGCAATATCGGCAGCCTGGCGATGCACTTCGGCGGCCCGCTGCTTTTCCACTTCGGTCGGGCCTTGGCCGGTGAAAACACCCAGCGGCTGATAGAATGGCCCACACAACACCGGACTGCCCAAAGCCGCCGAACAATCTATCGCCCACTTGAGGTGGTCCACTGCCGCCTGGCGGTTCCTGGCGTCAGCGCTGATGGGATTGTGCTGCTCATCCGGAATGACCGTTACGGTCGTACAGCCCAGGTCGTTGTCCCTGATTGCCTTACCGACCTTTTCAAAGTGAGCGACATCGCCCTCGAATAAGGGTATCTCGACACCGTCATAGCCGACCTTCTTAAGTGTTTCGAGAAGGGGAAAATGCTCCTCTGTGACGTGCGTTGTCCATAACAGCATATTAAATCCGACTTTCATTAGCGTTTCTCCTTGTGTAATTTCCGATTTTCTTACTTTTTCCTTGTTTCCTTCGGAACCGGCGTCAGACCGGCTGCCCACGCGCAGCCCCGCCGGAACAGCTCAGCAGCGCCAGGATTGCTGATAGCCTTGACGTCGTGTCCCAAGGCGCTGTGAAAAACCCGGCCTTTGCCATAACCGAAGGCAAATGCCATAGGATAATCCTTTCCGTCTACTTTTGAGCGAGCAGTGGCCAGCATATCAACAGGGCGGTTGCCCGTCAGACAGGTGTACAGCTCATCTTCGATCTCGAAGGATTTTAAACCTTTCGTGATGGGATGGAGCATATCGGTAATATTAACACGAAAAGGTCCTCTGGGGTCGTGTGCCCTTGCCTTTGGGTCCCAGACCCGGCCGGCGAGGTTTTTAAACTCGGTCCAGTCCTGGAAAGCACCGCATGCAAAATGCACTACAAACAAACCTCTGCCATCCTTTACACACTTTTGTAGATTGGCTCTCGCCTTCGGCCCCGGGGCGGGCTGCTCCCAGTCCATAAAATGTAAAACAACCACATCGTATCGTCGCAGTGCGGATGAATCAAGAAAGTGCGGGTCTTCGACAATGCGCACATCCAGGCGCGTGTCCTTACGGAGCATCTCAGCCAATACAGGGGCGGTCTGGCGCCAGTTGTGAGCAGGGTGGTCGATACCTGTCACTATCAGCACACTGGCAGTTTTCCTGTTTTCGGCAACCGCCGTCGAGGCCGGATTAGCAGCTAAGGCCACTGCTTCCCACTTACACAACAGGAAAACAAAAAAAGCTATTACGAGTACGGCTGCGGTGCCCGCCAGGGATAAGCGACGAGTTACAGTGCCGGCTTCTGACAATTTGACACTGTTACCGGAGTGAGTGGATAGTGTCATTATCGAACTCCTTAAGTGTGGTATCTTAATGGTTCCACGGCCACTTTGGTCCCTACATATTCTTCCAGGCAGGGCTACAAACGCGCCAACAAAACACCCGTTTGCATCGGCCACAGCTTAACACGTCTTGCGGCTGTCTGTCAAATCCTAAATTCAAAAACTTGCCGAAAAAATTCCCTTTTCACCGAAATATCGTCGATTCCCACCGCCTCTGGTAGTATCAAGCCCAATCCCATCGAACCACACTCAGGCCGTCATGCTGGGTGTAGTTCCGATGGATTGTGGATTATGCCACCGAAGATAATATTTGACAAGTAACAATAAAGTGTGCTATGTTGCGGAATTTCAAATAGCGTTTAGATGTCAGGCATTGGCCCAAACAGCACAATAATGCAAGAAAATAGCTCTATGATTATATCTATTTTGCCGGTTTTCGGAAACTATAAAGGGCTCTTAAAAAGGGAATCTAAAACACGAAAAAGGTGTGTTTGGAAATGCCAAAATAATTATTAATTAAAACGAGGACAAATCTATGAAGCTTGACCCAACAAAAATGGAAGATTGGCAGGTTGCTGAAGCTGCCGAAGAAACTATGAAACCTGTTCACCAACTGGCCGATGAGATGGGACTAGCCGAAGATGAGCTTATTCCCATGGGTCGAAAGTTGGCCAGGGTCGATTATCAGAAAGCCCTTGGGCGTCTGAAAGATGCTCCATCGGCAAAGTACATTGATGTTACCGCCATCACGCCGACACCGCTGGGCGAAGGAAAAACGACAACGGCCATCGGACTGATTGAGGGTCTTGGCAAGCTCAACAAGCGTGTTGTCGGTGCAATTCGCCAGCCAAGCGGAGGTCCCACTTTCAATATTAAGGGTTCGGCTGCCGGCGGGGGTTTGGCGCAGTGTATTCCGCTAACACCTTTCTCCATCCGACTGACAGGCGATATTGACAGTATTACAAACGCCCACAATTTAGCTATGGTAGCTCTGACATCACGGATGCAGCATGAAAACAACTATGATGATGCCCGGTTGGCAAAAAGCGGCCTAAAGCGAATAGATATTGACCCGGAAAGAGTGCAAATGAAATGGGCGATGGATTTTTGCGCCCAGGCGCTGCGTGACATCAGAATCGGCCGGGGCGGAAAAATGGACGGCTATGAGATGGACTCGGGTTTCCAGATTACCGTCTCAAGTGAGATTATGGCGATATTGGCAGTTGCTAAAGATTTGAAAGACCTGCGAGAGCGTATGGCCAAGATTGTGGTAGCATACGATAAGAAAGGCAATGAAGTAACTACCGCCGACCTTGAAGTTGACGGAGCAATGACGGCCTGGATGGTCGATGCTATTAATCCGAGTCTTCTGCAAACCATCGAAGGCCAGCCCGTATTTGTACATGCAGGGCCATTTGCAAATATTGCCGTGGGCCAAAGTTCTATCATCGCCGATATGCTTGGGACGAAATTGGGCGAATACCACGTTACCGAAAGCGGGTTTGGAGCCGACATTGGTTTTGAGAAATTCTGGAACATAAAGTGTCGTATGTCCGGCTTAACTCCGAATGCCATTGTCATCGTCGCCACTATTCGTGCCCTGAAAATGCACGGCGGAGGACCTGCCGTAAAACCGGGGATACCTCTGGCCGAAGAATATACCAAGGAAAATTTCGAATTGCTGGAAAAGGGCTGCGAAAACCTTGTCTCCCACATCGAAACCGTCAAGATAAGCGGCGTCCGCCCGGTGGTCTGTATAAACAGTTTCCACACCGACACCAAGTCCGAAATAGAGTTTGTACGCAAAATTGCCGAGCAAAACGGGGCTCTGGCTGCGGTCTCCGACCACTGGCTTAAAGGTGGCGACGGCGCAATCGAATTAGCAGAAGCAGTAATCGAAGCTTGCAGCGAAAAGAACCACTTCAAGTACCTGTATGATTTGGAAACTCCCCTGAGAAAGCGTGTCGAATTAATTGCCAAGCAAGTTTATGGGGCCAGCGGCGTAACCTATACCGACGAGGCCCTGGAAAAAGCCAAGGCGATGGAAGCCGACCCTGTCTCGAAGACTTTGGGAACTTGTATGGTCAAGACACACCTCAGCTTGTCGCACGACCCGGACATAAAGGGTCGACCCACTAATTGGGAGCTTCCAATTAACGACATTCTCGTATATAAAGGTGCGGGCTTTATTGTGCCGGTTGCGGGTGCCATAAAATTGATGCCCGGCACGGCGTCGAACCCCGCCTTCCGCCGAATTGATGTGGATGTGAAAACCGGAAAGGTACAGGGGCTATTCTAATAGGTCGTAATATGCTATAAAGGGAGTATATGCTAATGACGGCACAAATTATAGATGGTAAGCAGGTGGCCGCAGACATGCGGGCGGAACTACAAAAGGAAGTGACCAAACTAAAAGAACAGGGGATTGTACCCGGACTGGGTGTTATATTAGTCGGCGAGGACCCCGCTTCGAAGTCATACGTTACGGCAAAAGAACGTGCATGCGAGGAGATAGGGATTTATTCCGATGATAACCGACTGCCCGAAGAGGCCACGCAGGAAGAATTGATGGCAGCGGTGGAAAGGATGAATAAAGAGCCCAAAATCAACGGCATTTTAGTGCAGCTTCCTTTACCGAAACACCTCAATGAAGCCGAAGTTCTTCTTGCAATCGACCCCGATAAGGACGTCGACGGATTTCACCCAATGAACGTGGGCAAGATGATGGTCGGCGAAAAGACATTTCTGCCTTGTACGCCGCACGGTGTTATTCAACTGCTGATGCGCAGCGGAGCAACTATCGAGGGAGCCAACATTGTAATCGTAGGTCGGAGCAATATAGTGGGCAAGCCCCTGGCTAATATGCTGATTCAAAAAAACAAAACCGGCAATGCCACCGTTACGGTCTGCCATACTCGGACCAAAGACCTTACTCACCAAACACAGCAGGCGGATATCATCATTGCGGCTGCCGGTCGGCCGAATACAATTACGGCGGACATGGTAAAAGAAGGCGTGGTTGTGATTGACGTCGGGGTTAACCGGGTTGAAGATGCAACAAAAAAGAGGGGTTATCGCCTTGTGGGCGATGTGGATTTCGAAGCAGTGAAGGAAAAGGCATCCCTTATTACTCCCGTACCCGGCGGAGTAGGTCCAATGACAATAACAATGCTGCTTTATAATACTGTAGAGTCGGCCAAAAGGGCCGCCGGTCTAAAGTAAAGAATGAGTGAACTACTTTATCGAAAGACAGCCTCATAAGTGAGGATTGGAAAAAATGCCAAAATTCAAAGAATCGCTGGAAGGTGGACAGTTTGTCGTAACAAGTGAAGTTGGTCCTCCTAAAGGAGTAAATATCAACAAATGTCTCGATGAAGCGGCATCTATAAAAAAAAGGGTAACCGCCTTTAATGTTACCGACCTTCAGAGTGCGGTGATGAGATTCGGGTCGCTTGCCACCTGCCGTCTCCTGCTCGAGCGCGGTATGGAGCCGATATTACAAATGACCTGTCGGGACCGCAACCGGTTGGCCTTACAATCAGACCTTTTGAGCGCTTATGGACTGGGAATTGAGAACGTCTTATGTTTGACCGGTGACCATCAACAACTGGGCGACCATCAGGAAAGCAAAGGGGTCTTTGACCTTGACTCAGTACAATTGCTTGAAGCTGCCAAAACTCTGGAGCAAGGCAAAGATTTAGCCGGACATGAACTGGATGGAAGCCCGGAATTCTTCCTCGGAGCAGTGGCTACGCCGGAGTTCGAGCCGCTTGAGCTTCATATCATCAAACTGCAAAAGAAGGTCGAAGCCGGAGCAAGTTTTTTTCAGACACAGGCTGTTTACGACACCGAAAAGTTTAAGCAGTTTGTAAAACAAATCCGTGGTCTCAACGTACCGGTTATGGCAGGCATAGTGATATTGAAATCCGCCGGAATGGCTCGGTATATGAATGAAAATGTTGCCGGCGTGAAGGTCCCGGAGCAATTTATTGAGCAGTTGAAACAGGATAAACAAAAAGCAAAGTCCGGCGAGACGGGCATTGAAATCGCCGTCAGGACTATCAAGGAAATTAAAGACTATTGTAACGGCATTCACATAATGGCTTTAGGTTGGGAAGATAAGATACCGGCCATTCTTGACGAAGCCGGACTGTAAACTTTTATAAGGGGCACTATAAAAAATGCACGCTACTATCCAGAAATCATTGGATGAACTCCTCGGCTCTTTAGAAGAAGGTGAAAAAGTTTTTGTTGTCGGCTGCGGCAACTGTGCGGAAAAGTGCCGTTCAGGAGGCCAGCAGGAAACCCAGCAAATGAAACAACGTTTACAGGCAAAAGGCGTAAACGTAGTCGGTGCCGCAGCAACGGAAAGCGGTAAAAGTCTTTGTAAGCTTTCACTTACCAGGAATTTGCTTACCGTCGAACATAGAGAGCAAACCGAGAAAGCCGACTCCTTCCTGGTCCTTGCCTGTGGCCAGGGCATTCATACCGTAATAGACGCAACCGAGGGCGCACAAGTCCACGCCGGTTGTGATACAATTTTCGGCGGTGAAACCATGACCGATGACTTTATCACCGAGTACTGTTCGCTTTGCGGTGAATGTATCGTGGAAACCACCGGCGGGCTTTGTCCTTTGACATTGTGCTCAAAAGGGCTTCTTAACGGCCCCTGCGGCGGCGCAAAAGACGGAAAATGTGAAGTAAATCCCGACCGTGACTGCGGATGGATACTTATATTCGAAAGGTTGAAAGAACTCGGAAAGACAAACAATCTGTACACATATATAAAGCCCAAAAATCATTCGAAATGGAATAAACCTCGCAATTTGAAGAATATTACCACCTCGCCTACTTTTGTCTTTGACGCGGGTCAGTTTTCTCCGCTCGAACAAGAGTAGACTTCTAAAAAATGGCAGAGGTAAAAATAATAAACACTTGATAACGGTTTTCCACAACTTATAAGAATATCAGGGAGTAAAAAGTGAGTAAACAAATGGTTAGTAGAAAATATCCGATAATCTGGATACAGGGAGCGGGTTGTACGGGCTGTTCCGTATCCGTTTTGAATACGGTAAGCCCCCGGATTCAGAATCTTCTGTTGGATGAGCTTGTGCCCGGCCATCAACTCAACTTGATGTTCCATGCAACCATAATGGCCGGTCAGGGCGAACCGGTCATCGAGGTTTTGAAGGACACAGAAGAAAACAGGAAAGGCGGCTACATATTAGTTGTAGAAGGAGCCATTCCGACCGCGGAAGGAGGTGCTTACGGCAGTATCGGCGAGCGGGCCGGCAAGCATCTGACGGTTCAGCAGAGTGTTGAAGAACTTGGGAAAAACGCGCTGCTGACAATTGCCCTTGGAACCTGTGCTGCTTTCGGGGGAATCCCTGCGGCCAAGCCAAATCCTACGGCCTGCAAGGGCGTAAAGGCGGTATTTGATGCAAAGGGTATCGAGACTCCAGTTGTTAATATACCTGGCTGCCCGACGCATCCGGACTGGTTTATAGGTACAGTATCCGTGATATTGTTCTCCGGCGCGGAGGCACTCGATTTGGACCAGTTGGGTCGCCCGAAACTGTTCTTTGGACAGTTAATTCATGAGAACTGCCCAAGACGGGCGGACTTTGATAAGGGTAAATTCGCCCAGAAGTTAGGCGAGCCGGGCTGCCTGTACAAGGTAGGCTGTAAGGGCCATTACACTTATGCCGATTGCCCTTTGAGACAGTGGAACAATGGTGTAAGCTGGTGCGTAAAGGCAGGTTCGCCCTGTATCGGGTGCGTTGAGCCGGAGTTTCCGGACGGCACGTCTCCGATGTACGAGAAAATTACTCTCGAGGATTTGATATGTCCACAAAAATAAAGATTGACCCAGTAACAAGGATAGAAGGCCACCTCGCTATTGAAGCGATAGTAGATGATGGCGTAGTGAAAGAGGCCAAGAGCGCAGGGACACTCTTTCGGGGATTCGAGATAATCCTGCAGGGCAGAGACCCGCGCGATGCGAACCGTTTGACCCAGCGAATCTGCGGCGTCTGCCCGACTTCTCATGCGACGGCATCGGCACTGTGTCTCGACGATGCGTTTGGTTTAACTGATAAAATCCCCAACAACGCAAATCTCATCCGCAACCTTATCCTTGGCTCAAACTTCCTCCAGTCCCACATCCTGCACTTCTATCACCTTGCGGCACTGGACTACGTCGACGCGGCAGGTGCGATTGGTGATGTTGCGCCTTTTGTGCCGCGGTACGAGGGTGATTTTCGCATAACCGGTGATGTGAATGCTGAATTGGTGAACCATTATGTAAGAGCGCTGGATATCAGGCGCAAATGCCAGGAGATGCTGTCGATTTTCGGCGGGAAGATGCCGCATAATGTCGCCATTGTACCCGGTGGGGTCACCGAACAGCTCACCGAGGACAAAATAACTAATTTCCTGTGGCGATTGAACGAAATACGTGATTTTATTGACAATAGATACATCACGGACGTGATAGCTGTAGCAAAAGCCTACAGCGACTATTTCGAGATTGGCAAAGGCTGTAAAAGACTTCTTGCTTATGGCGGCTTTGATTTGCCGACAGGCCAGCTATTCAAAAGTGGCGTTGTTTCCCCGGAATTGAAGCCTGATACTTTCTCCAAGGAGAATATCGGGGAGGATATAAAGCATTCCTGGTATGCGGACTCGGGTTCAGGGAAAAATCCTGCTCAAGGCGAAACACAGCCAGCGCCTAATAAGAAAGAAGCCTATTCATTCATCAAGTCCCCGCGGTACAGCGGCAAGGTCTGCGAGCTTGGGCCGTTGGCGCGAATGGTGAGCAATTATGTGCAGGGCGATGAAGTGACGAAGAAGTTGATTGATTCTGTCCTCAGCGAATTCGGTGCCGGTGTTGACGCCTTGTATTCCGTCCTTGGCCGACACGCTGCAAGAGCTCTGGAAGCCAAACTGGTTGCCGACGCTATGGTCGACTGGCTAACAGCACTAAAGCCTGGCGAGCCGACCATTGTCGAGGGCCAGATTCCTGAGCAGGGCGAAAGTGTCGGTTTAACCGAAGCACCGCGAGGCTCTCTCGGACACTGGATGACTATCAATGATGCGAAAATCACCCGTTATCAGGTTATCACTCCTACAGCTTGGAATGCTTCACCAAAAGACGATAAAGACCAACCCGGAGCAATAGAACAAGCCCTAATAGGCACTAAAGTAAAAGACAAAGACAATCCCTTTGAACTTGTCCGAATTGTACGAGCATTTGACCCGTGCCTGGCATGCGCGGTCCATTTGCTCGACGCCAGAGGAAACAAATTAAGGGTCTTTAAAGTTGTTTGAGGTGGCTGACCCGGAACTTGAGGAAATGAAAAATGCTGCTTACCAAAGATAAACCCCTGGAAGAAATACTGGCCTCGCTCGGCACCGAATCGAATATTTTCCTGCTGGCCTGCAACGGCTGTGCGGAAGTCTGCGAAACCGGCGGGGAAAAAGGGCTTTCGGCAATGAAAACCGCGATGGAACAAGCAGGCAAGAACGTGACAGGCACAGACTCAGTGGATTTTCTCTGCAATAAGGTGCTTGTGGCCACGAGGCTCGCCAGAGAGATGGAACAGATTGAACAAGCGGATTCAATCCTTGTGTTGGCCTGTGGAGTCGGGGTACAAGTGGTCTCAAAGGTCGTCAATAAAGTAGTGCACCCGTCAGCGAATACAATATCTGTTGGCGGCCTGCAGGGGCTTTGGCCGTCAGATGAGCGCTGCGAAGCGTGTGGGGACTGCGCCCTGGATTATACCGGAGGTATCTGCCCAATCACTTTTTGTGCCAAGAGTCTGCTTAACGGGCCTTGTGGTGGGGCCCAAGATGGAAAGTGCGAAGTTGACTCGGAGAAAGATTGCGGTTGGCAGTTGATTTATGAACGGCTGGAGAAGATAGGCCGGCTGGAAAACCTAAAGAAATTCCACAAGGCCAGAGACCACAGCAAGATGTTGCCTTCCAAAGATTTGCGAGAAACATCGTTTTATGACATAGAAAAATAAAAGCAATCCCTGTTGTCCGAAGAATCCCGGGCGGGATTTGCGAGAATAAGGAGATTTTTGAAACATGAAACTTACTGAGCGCTTCAAAGAAGGCAAATTCGTAATTACCTGTGAGGTCGGGCCGCCTAAGGGTATCGAAGTTGAAAAAGTGATAGATGAACTGGAGCCCCTGCGAAGCAAAATCGATGCGTTCAATGTCACTGATTTGCAAAGCTCAGTATTGAGGGCGGGTTCCATGGCGACCTGCCGTCTTTTGAAAGACAAAGACTTCGAGCCCATCATGCAGCTCACCTGTCGGGACCGCAATCGCCTTGGTTTGCAGTCGGATATTTTAAGCGCCGCAGTATTAGGCATTGAGAATCTATTGTGTCTTACCGGCGACCATCCTCAATTAGGCGACCATCCTGGGGCGATGCCTGTATTCGATTTGGATTCTGTACAGCTTCTCTCGGCAGCCAAGGGACTAATGAACGGCAAAGATATGGCCGGCAATGAATTAGAGGGTGCGCCGCCTCAATTTGCCCTGGGAGCAACTGTAAATCCAGGCGCGGACCCGCTTCAACCGCAGATTATAAAGATGGAGAAAAAGATTGCGGCTGGGGCCCAGTTCTTCCAGACACAGGCAGTTTATGAAGTGGGCAAGTTTGCTAACTTCTGCGAAAAGGTCAAGCATCTGAAAGCCCCTGTCATGGCCGGAATTGTGTTTTTGAAATCGCCCGGTATGGCAAAGTTCATGAATGCCAATGTCGCCGGAGTCCATGTCCCCGACGCGATTATTAATGAGCTGACCAGCGCGGGTAAAGAAGGAAGAGTTGAAAAAAGTATAGAAATCTCGGCCCGTCTGATTAAAGAATTGAAGGGTTCTTGCCAAGGAATTCATATTATGGCTTTGGGGTGGGAGCGGCATGTACCTGCCGTTTTAGAAATGGCCGGTTTATAGCGGCCAAAACCAATCAACATTAAGTCACCTTCTAAACAGGCTGCTTCGTTTTGTTAACGGCCGCGGCACACACCTTGAATTCCGGTATCTTGGCCGTCGGGTCCAATGCGTCATTGGTCAGCATATTGGCAGGGCCTTCGCGGAAATGGAACGGCATAAACAGCCAGCCTTTTTCGATGTTGCAGGTCACTCTTGCCGGGGTGGTTACCTTACCGCGCCTGGTGATTACCTCGATGCTCTCGCCGCTGGCGATACCAAGCTCGGCTGCATCATCGGGATGTATTTCCACATATCCTGTTGGCGAAACCTGATTTATCACGGCTGACTTTCTTGTCATCGTTCCTGTATGGAATTGATATAGCTGCCTGCCGGTCGACAGCACAAAAGGGTATTTTTCGTCGGGAAGCTCGTCGGGATTTTTATATTCTACGGCGTGAAATTTACCCTTACCTCTCTTGAATGTTCCCTCGTGCAGGAACCTGGTGCCGGGATGGTCTTTATCCGGGCAGGGCCACTGCAGTCCAACCTTATCTATCCTCTCGAACGAGATACCGCCGTAGATGGGAGTGACCGCTGCGATTTCGTTCATTATTTTGTCGGCGTGCCCGTATGCCATCGGATAGCCCATCTGTGTTGCAACATCACAGATAATTTCCCAGTCAATTCTGGCCTGTCCAGGCGGAGCAACAGCTTTTCTCACCCGCTGTACCCGACGTTCGGTATTCGTGAAAGTACCGTCCTTTTCCGCAAAGCATACCGAGGGCAATACAACATCGGCAAACTGCGCCGTCTCTGAAAGGAAGATATCCTGTACGACGAGAAATTCGACTTTCTCCAGGGCTTTTCTGGTTCTGTTCAGGTTCGGGTCCGAAAGGGCGGGGTTCTCTCCCATTATGTACAATGCTTTGATTTTATCTTCCTCTATAGCATGCATCATCTCGATAACTGTCAGTCCCTTTTGGGCGGAAAGTTTTTGTCCCCACGCCGACTCGAACTTGGCCTGCAACTTGGCGTCTTCTACGGATTGATACCCCGGGTATACATTCGGCAATGCCCCAAGGTCACAGGCTCCCTGCACATTGTTCTGTCCCCGCAAAGGATTCACTCCCGTCGATGCCTTCCCGACATTGCCCGTAAGCATTGCCAGATTAGCCAGTGACAGGACGTTATCAGTACCTGTCGTATGCTGTGTAATGCCCATACTGAAAATGATACTGGCGGTATCTGCCTTGGCATATATTCTGGCAGCTGTGCGAATTTTCTCCGCAGGGATTGTCGTTATAGCTTGCGCTCTTTCGGCAGTTATGTCTTTTAGTACAGATTCGAGCTTTTCAAAATCCTCCGTCCGCTCGCTGATAAAGTCTTTGTCGTACAATTCTTCATTTATAATCACATTCATCATCGCGTTAATAAGCGCTACGTCCGTACCGGGTTTTTGGGCGATATGCAGCTTTGCAAATCGGACCAGGTCAATCTTCCTGGGGTCGGCCACTATCAACTCGGCCCCATTTTTCATCACCGCCTCTTTTACATACAGGCCGATCACCGGATGAGCCTCGGTTGTGTTTGAGCCGATGACAAATATGCAGGCTGCATTTTTGATTTCATCAATCGAATTTGTCATAGCCCCGCTGCCGAACGCCCTGGCCAGACCGGCAACCGTTGATGCGTGACAAAGCCTTGCGCAGTGGTCCACGTTATTAGTACCTATGCACGCCCGTACGAATTTCTGGAAGACGTAGTTTTCTTCATTCGTACATTTGGCAGATGAAAGCCCGGCGATACTATCGGCACCGAATCCGGAACGTATGCTCTTCAGGCGTTCTGCAACAAACTTGATTGCCTCTTCCCACGTCGCTTTTTCAAATTTGCCGTTTCTCTTGATAAGCGGGTCGGTCAGCCTTTTATCACTGGCTACGAAGTCCATAGCAAACCTGCCTTTTACACACAGATTGCCGTTGTTGGGAATACAGCCGACTTCGCTGGTTACGTGGACAATTTTGTTTGTCTTTGGATTTACGCTAAGGTCAATCTGGCAGCCAACCCCACAATATGCACAGGTCGTTCGTGTCCTGGTCATATCTTTTTCGCGGCCCTTACCTATGGCAGCACGCTCCAGCATTGCGCCAGCAGGGCAAATTTCAACGCATCCTCCACACAAGACACATGAGCTTTTGTCAAGATCTATACCAAAAGCCGTGCTGACCTCTATCTGCCCAAGACGACCGGCAAATGTGAGGGCTTCCGCCCTTTGTACCTCTTCGCAATACCTGACGCATAAGCCGCATAGAATACATTTGTCCGGGTCATAAAGTATGCCTTCACTGTTCGTGGCATAATTCGGCTTTACGGGCCTACGCTCCGGCAGGCCAAAGCGTCCCTCGTCGGCCTGGTAACGGTATGCATAGTCCTGAAGATTGCACGCCCCATCCTTGTCGCAACTTGTGCATGCTACCCGATGATCCGACAAAATCAACTCCAGTATCGTTTTTCGTATCGCTGCAATCTCTTCGTTCTCGGTACACACCTCCATGCCTTCGGCGACCAGCGTGTTGCACGATATTGTCAGTCCGGGGCGACCTTCTATCCGCACTACGCACAGCCGGCATGTTCCCGCCGGCTCGACGCGTGAATCGCAGCACAGGTGGGGAATGTCAATCCCAACGCCTTTCGCCGCTTCGAGAATCGTCATCCCCTCCGGCGCCGTTACTTTTATGCCGTCAATCTTCAAGCAAACTTCTTTCATTCTTAGGTTTCCCCGCAATGAGATTCTTATTCTGAGACCTTTTCAATAGCCGCCTCGAAATCCTGTGGAAAAAGCTCCAACGCTGAAAGTATCGGGAGCGGAAAAGCCTGTCCCATCCCACAAGTAGAGACCGCCACGCACGCCTTGCCGATTTGGCGTAATTGCTCCAAATCTTCATTTGTTCCCTCGCCCTGAAACACCTTGTCGATGATTTCTTTCATTCTCACAACTCCTATCCGGCATGGCGCACAGCGTCCACAGGATTCGAATCCGTAAAACTCCATCAGTTCCTTGACAATATCCACTGCTCTTTTACCCTCTTCGTAGACTATCACCCCTGCCGTTCCAATTCCGCTTCCTGCCTGACGAATGTCTTTAGCAGTGAGTTTACACTTCAGAGAATCCCGGGCAAGAAACCTACTCGTTCCTCCGCCGGGCTGAACTGTTTTTATGGGCCGTCCGCTTGCTGTGCCCCGGCCAAATTCGTTGATAAACTCTGCCAGCGTTCCTGAACCAATCTCAAGCTCATATACGCCGCTTTTTTTAACGTCCCCTGACAGGGAAAAAAGCCTCGTTCCAGGCTCATCCGCAACACCGAGCTTGCGATATGCTTCGACACCCTCTGCCAAAATCACCGGCACGTTTGCAAGTGTTTCAACGTTATTTACGACCGTAGGCCTTCCAAACAGCCCTTTTTCTGTTGGGTATGGCGGCTTCAATCGGCTGGCAGCACGGCGCATCTCAAGAGATGAAATAAGCGCAAACTCCTCACCCGTTATATAAAGCCCTTTACTTTTTACTACCTGCAGATCAAGGGAGATTTTTGAACCTAAGATGTTGTCTCCCAGAAGCCCTGCTTTTCTCGCCTCAACAACAAGACTCTCCCATAACTCGACGGTCTGGTCGTACTCACCGTTTATGTAGATGTAGGTCTTCTCAGCCCCAACCGCACAGGCCGCAATTAAGATTCCTTCGAGTACCATCCAGGGATCCCCATCAAGCAGCACTTTATCCTTGAATGTCCCTATCTCACCCTCTTCAGCATTACAAATAAGGTATTTTTGTCCCTGTTTTTCGCCGGCAACCATTGCCCACTTTGGTCCGGTCGGAAATCCCGCTCCTCCCCGGCCAACCAAGCCTGCTCGTTTAATCTCCTCGATTATCGACTCAGGACCCATCGCCAAGGCCCGCTTAAGAGCCGCCAAGCCTCCGTGGGCCTCGTATCCCTTTAGATCCAGCGGCTCATACTTGCCCACCCAACGAGTTAAGAGCTTTGTTTCCTTCATTTTACTCCCGCCCCACCTTGAAGTCTCTATATGATGTCAGAGCACCGTAAATTCGAGCTTCTGAAAAACCGGTCTTCATCGCAACGTCGCGGACCACTTCTCTCGGGACACATCCAAATGTCTCTTGCACTTTGCCCAGAAACAAAAATGAGTTCTCCACGGTAAGGCCTCCGACTTCTTTGATCAGATTTTTATAAGTCTGTATATTGAACGTTTTCATATTTTCAACTCCTCCGAAGTGCACAATCTCTGCGAATTTTCTGCAGAATGGGAACAAGTTCGCAGTCACCGGCATGTGGAATCGAGGCCAAAATCTTATCCAATGGTTCCATGCTCAAAGACTCTTCTTGAATTAAGTCCATATTCACTTCCGTAAGGTTAGCACGTAAAAACTTCCATTCTGACTTCAAAAAGGCCATATTGTATCCCCGGTCTACACCAAGTCAAGACAAAACCGGTTCGAGTGACTGTGTTGATTGCTTTAGACACTTAATCAAGCTGCTCGGCTAATATCAGAAATTGTGCCGCCTATCGAAGAAACTGAGAATATATGAAAGAAAAACTGAAACACTCCCTTGTCCAACAGCAACTGAACCTTTTCAAGATGAGAGATTTGACAGAAAACCTTAGCTCTGTGGACATTAACCATTGACTTAGCCACCCAAAATATGTTAAAATATAACATTAAATTGACCGATTATGACGTTTTTTAGGGCTTTTCGCCACAGGAACTCGATTTTTGCAAAATATCGCACCGGCTTGGCCATGCCATAGGCACTGTGCCTGTTTGTCCTTTTTATGGCATGCAACAAGAGCTACAAACAGGCCATATAGATAAAGCCGTATGGGGTGGGATACAATTAGTGAGGAAGGAGATTGAAAGTGCCCAAATATTTGAAGACTTCACTGTTTACGCTCGTTCTGATTATATCTCTGGTTGGTCCCATAAAAGCGGAATGTCCCATCGGTGATTTGAACGGGGATTGCGACGTCGATTGGCTGGATATTGGGGTTCTCGCCGAACAGTGGCTGGACCCTCCGGGATGTTCAGCCCATCCCAACGACTGCGCCGACCTCGATGGTGTCAACGGCGTCAATATGTCCGACTTCGCACTTGTGGCAGCGGACTGGCTCGTAAAGACAGGTTCGCTGCAAGTTACTATTTTACCTCCGGAAGCTGTCGCCGCCAGCGCGCAGTGGCGTGTGGCCGGCTCTGTAGGTGTACCGAAGGTGGCCTATAACGACTGCGTATACGACGGTAACGACCAGTACATCGCCGAAAACGTCACAACCTACGGCATTGGCAATGGATACACTGGTCCGAATTCCGGGCCATTGTTAGACCAGGCCACCGGTGTTGACATGGGTATCACCGTAACGCTGACACAAAGCGGTGATGTAACCTGGCAGCCGGAACCCGACAATGGGGGCAGCGACTGCGCCACAAGCACCGATGCCAACAATACATTCGGCGGAATCGCAGATATGACCGGCGTAATCTACTACGGAAGTGCCGACTGGTGGATTGATGTGACGTTTACAGGTCTGGATCCGAACACAGAGTACGCCTTTGCTACTTCTGCTAATCGTGGAAATCCCGACTATATCGACAGGTGGACGATCTACACACTTAACGGCGCAGATACCTACACGAATGCAAGTACCAGCGGCGTTGATGTCCTCGCTGAAAACAAAGTAAGGTTAATGACCGGGTACAACTATAACGAAGGTTATGTTGCGCGCTGGACAGGTATTCGGGCGGCTGACGGCATCTTTACTGTCCGGGCCGAGGCCGACCCGAACAGTGCTGATGGTTATAAAACCTATTCCTTTGACGTCTTCATGCTTGAGGCAGGATCCAGCGGCACCTGGAGGAACAGCAACGAGATAGAGACCGGTCTTTCAATCGGCACACACGCTGTAGAGTATAAAGAAATAAGTAACTGGAACCCACCTCCAAGCGAACCCGTACATATCTATGACGGCCTAACAACCACCGAAGGCATTTATACACAAAATACAGGATACCTGAAGGTTACTATCTCTACGCAGGCGGCTATAGATGCAGGAGCAAAGTGGCAGGTCGATAGCGACGGAATCTGGAGAGACAGCGGCGATACCGTAACGCTGCCGGTAGGGACTTGCGACATCCAGTACAGCCCGGCAACCGGATGGAATCCACCGCCTCCAGACCTGGATGTACAGATTAACAATGGTCAGACAACATCAATTACCAGAGCATATACACAGCAGTCAGGATACCTGAAGGTTACTATCTCTACGCAGGCGGCTATAGATGCAGGAGCAAA
>CAYVIT010000030.1:0-8099 GCA_964451425.1 uncultured Pirellulales bacterium | reverse complement strand
GTGGCAGGTCGATAGCGACGGAATCTGGAGAGACAGCGGCGTTACGGTAACGCTGCCGGTAGGGACTTACACAGTCGAGTTTAGCGAGATTGAGGGCTGGACCAGGCCGCCTGACCAAATAGTACAAATTAATGAAGATCAAACGACTACCGCTATCGGAACTTATAACAAGCAGGCAGGCGCTTCCCTAATCATAAGTGAGTTCATGGCGAGCAATGCCAGTGCAGAGCCCCTTGAAGAAGGCGAACTACTTGACGGAAACGGCAATCCATCGGACTGGATAGAGATTTATAATCCAACGGATACCGCTGTAAATCTGGATAACTGGTACCTGACAGACAGTAACGACAACCGTACCAAGTGGCAATTCCCGACCGGGCTCCAGATTGGGGCTGGTGAGTTCCTGATAGTTTTTGCCTCGGACAAAACGCAAGATGGAAATCCGCTCAACTACCCATATATTGACCCGGCCGATTACTATCACACCAACTTCAATCTCAACAGAGACCCTGGTGAGTACCTGGCGTTGGTTGGGCCGGACGGTAATACCGCCGTACACGAATACGCACCGGAATATCCCATACAGTTGACCAATATCTCGTATGGTCTGGCTCAGCACGCCGCGACTCTCGTGCCAACAGGCGCGACCGCCTCCTATCACGTGCCTACTATCAGCGATGCCGGTACAGACTGGACCGACCCCAACTTTGATGAATCGGGATGGGATCCGGGAGAGACTCCACTTGGCTTCGGGGCTGCTGCAACCGAGACCGGGCAGGATATAGGCATGCCGTCAGCAGCCGGCTCTTATTCGGTCAATAACGGTGTTTATACAGTAGAAGGCGACGGTGAGGACATCTGGGGCGCTACGGACGATTTCTACTATGTATATACACCTCTGAGCGGTGACGGCCAGATTATAGCGCGTGTCGTCAGCATAGAGTACACAAACGACTGGGCAAAGGCAGGTGTGATGATACGCGAGCAGCTTACCGACACATCATCACATGCGATGATGATTGCCACACCGCCGGTAGGAACGACAGATACTTATGCCTTCCAGTGGGTCAACGGAGCCACCCGCGACCAAAACATTCAAGCCGGAGATGTAACGCTGCCCTCGTGGGTTAAGATAGTGCGCAGCGGTGATGACTTTACCGGCTTCTATGCGCCCGATATTGGCGGCAGCCCGGGAGAGTGGGTACAAGCGGGGACCACAACTATTAGTATGGCAGAGGATGTTTACATCGGACTATGTGTTACGTCGCACACGGACGGCGTATTGTGCACAGCCGTGTTCGATAATGTAACACGTACCGGGCAAATCAACACCAATTTGCAGGAACAGATGTTGAACGTCAATGCTTCACTTTGGACAAGAATCGAATTTTACCTTGAAGAGGGCCAGCGAGACCTCTTTGATACGATGATGTTAAGAATAAAATACGAAGACGGATTTGTGGCGTACCTGAACGGCCAGTACCTTACGGAGCGAAACGCGCCCTCCCCACTTCAGTGGAATTCGACAGCCACATCCAATCGCCCAATTGAGGATGCCCTGGTCTTCGAGGAAATCAACCTTATGTCCTTCATTGACACGCTGCAGACCGGCAGGAACGTGCTGGCCATTCATGGGCTAAACGACAACGCTGCTGATGATGAGTTCCTTCTCCTGCCTGAGCTGTATGCCGCCAGCAACATGAGTATTCCGCAATACTTCACAACACCAACACCGGGTACATTCAACATAACCGGCGCAGAGGGTATCGCCAGCGATGTCTGGTTTAGTCATGAACGAGGTTTCTATGATGCTCCATTTGAGTTGATGTTGTCAACCGCGATGGACGACGCCGAGATACGTTATACCACCGATGGCTCCGTGCCAACAATAACACACGGGCTTACCTACACCGGACCGCTTGACGTGAATGAAACTACAACTCTTCGTGCTGCGGCGTTCAAGCCGGGCTGGCTGGACTCGCCTGTGGAGACGAACACATACATCTTTCTCGACGACGTTCTTACCCAATCGCCCAACGGAGAAGCGCCCAACCCCAACTGGCCGTCGGGTTCCGTCAATGGTCAGATACTTAACTACGGCATGGATCCCAATATTGTAAATGATGGAACTTGGGGACCTCAGCTTGAAGAAGCACTAACCTCGATCCCCACGATGTCAATTGTAACGGACCTGAAGAACCTGTTTGACCCGGCGACCGGTATTTACGTCAACGCCGGCGGGCACGGCTATGTCTGGGAACGTCCGACATCGCTGGAATTGATCTATCCTCCCAATCCCCAGGGCGCAGGATTTCCCGACCTTCGGTGGATACGTGATGCCAATGGAGCTGTAATTTGGGGACTGCCTCTTGATATGCGTGATGGCTTTCAGATCAACGCGGGCCTGCGGATACGTGGAGGTTACAGCCGCAGCGGCGACAATCCAAAGCACGCCTTCAGGCTGTTCTTCCGCAGCGAATATGGGGCCGGCAAACTCAATTATCCACTGTTCGGCGACGAAGGCGTGGATGCTTTCGACAAGGTCGACCTTCGTACGGCACAGAACTACTCCTGGAGCTACGGAGGCGACAGCAGCAATACTATGTGTCGGGAAGTATGGGCGCGTGACAGCCAGGGGCTGATGGGTCAGGGCTACACTCGAAGCCGATACTATCATCTCTATATCAACGGCCACTATTGGGGCGTCTTCCAAACGCAAGAACGACCTGAAGCAGCATACGGCGCGTCCTACTTCGGCGGCGACCGAGATGACTGGGATTGTGTTAAAGCTACCGGGCCGATTGCCGGCTACACAATCGAGGCAACAGACGGCACCCTCGATGCCTGGCAAGAACTGTGGGACATATCCAACCTCGGATTCACAAGCCATGAGAACTATTACCGTGCCCAGGGCCTCAAACCCGACGGCACGCGAGACCCCTATTATCCGGTCCTACTCGATATTGACAACCTCATCGATTACATGATGATGGTGTTCTACGACGGCGACCGCGATGCACCGATTTCCAACTTCCTGGGCAACACAAGGACCAACAACTGGTTCGGCGTTCGCGACCGCACGGGCGAAGAAGGATTCCGGTTCGCCGTCCACGACGCCGAGCACATTATGTCGAAGGGTCTAACAGACCGAACCGGCCCTTATCCATGCGGCGACGAATTCCAGTACAGCAATCCCCAGTGGATTCATCAGGAGCTGATGGCTTATCCCGACTACCGCTTGCGCTTCGCCGACCGCGCATACAAGTACTTGTTTAACGACAGTTTGTTGACATCCGACTGGGCCATCGAACGTTTCCAGGGGCGTGCCGAACAAATCAATATGGCGATTATCGCAGAGTCGGGACGCTGGGGTGATGCCAAAACAGAGCCGCCGCGGACAAAAAATGACTGGCTGAATGCTATAAACTATGAAGTAACTAATTTCTTCCCAAGCAGGTCCGGTGTTTTAGTCGGCCTGCTACAAAACACGAGACTGAGGAGCGGTGTACTCGCTCCGCTTTATCCGAGCGTCGAAGCCCCATCTCTCAGTCCTGCGGGCGGATGGGACCTTACCGGCTTCGATGTGACTATGAGCTCTTCATCCGGCACAATCTATTACACTACCGACGGCAACGACCCTCGCCTTCCGGTGGTGCAGTCGGCGCCGGGCGCCACAATCACTCTCGTGGCTGAAAACGCCACCAAGCATTATCTTGTTCCGACCGGCCCTGTCGCCGCCAACACGGGAACAATCCTGCGAGAATACTGGACCGGGATAGGTGGAACCGCCGTCTCAGACCTGACATCCAGCCCGGACTTTCCACATAATCCGACCGGCAGCAATCTGGAAACCAGCTTCGAGGCACCAACGGGCTGGGCTGATTACTACGGTACTCGTATGAGGGGTTATCTCCATCCACCCGCAAGCGGCAGCTACACATTCTGGATTTCCAGCGACGACGGCAGTGAGCTCTGGTTGAGCACCGACGACAATCCGGCTAACGCTAACCTTGTCGCTTGGGAGAACAGTTGGACAGATCCCAGAGTGTGGGAAACAGGCGACGAGCAGTCGGATCCCATCGCACTTGTGGGTGGTCAGAAGTACTATATTGAGGCACTGCAGAAAGAAGATGGTGGCGGTGATAATCTGGCTGTAACGTGGCAAGGTTCCGGCATCAGCTCTGAATCTGCTTATCCTTATCCTATCGGCGGTCAGTATCTGTCTCCGGTTGGCGACATCTGGGCTACTAACTTTTTTGACGACATCGGCTGGCCCAGCGGCACCGGCGGTGTCGGCTATGAAACAGACCCAGGCAGCAGCCCGAACTATATTGGCCTGTTCAATATCAACGTACAAGGAGATATGTACGGAAACAATGGTACCTGTTATATTCGTATACCATTTACCATTAGCCACACTGACTTTTCTGATATGACACTGAAGATACGATATGATGACGGATTCATTGCCTACATCAACGGTTCCGAAGTGGCCAGTCGCAATTTTGTTGGAACGCCGGCCTGGGACTCCACAGCAACCTACGAGAATCCCGATACCAGCGCTGTTAACTTCGAGAACATCGATATTTCCAGCCATATCGGTGCCTTAAAGTCCGGCGACAACATCCTGGCCATCCACGGTCTGAACATCTCAGCCGGCGACTCCGATTTCCTCATCTCGGCCGAGATAGTCGCAACCGAAATCAGTCAGGGAGACATCTCGCCAAGCGCGATTCAATATATCGGAGGAACGGTCTCGTTAGACAAGAGCACTCACCTGAAGGCACGCGTACTGGACGGTATATGGAGCGCATTGAACGAGGCGACCTATGCCGTAGGCCCGGTCGCAGATTATCTGCGTATCACTGAGATTATGTACCATCCCAAGTACACCGGCAATATAAGCGACCCTAACAAGGAATTCATTGAACTGAAAAACACAGGCCCCTATGACCTGAATCTTAACCTGGTAAGCTTCACGGAAGGCATTAATTATACCTTCCCGGATATAAGCTTACCTTCCGGTAATCACGTTGTGGCAGTTAAGGACCGAGCGGCATTTGAGTCGGCGTACGATACCACAGCGATGAACATTGCCCCCGGCCAGTATACAGGCAGTCTGGCCAATAACGGGGAAAGAGTCAGACTTCAGGACGCTATCGGCCAGACGATTCTCGACTTCAAGTATGAGGACGGCTGGCGTCCCATCACCGATGGGGATGGTTACTCTCTGACTATAATAGACGAAACCAACGGCGATGTGAACAGTTGGGGCGAGAAAGATTCCTGGCGTGCAAGTGATTTCTACGGCGGCTCACCCGGCGAAGACGATCCCGGTATCCTCCCCAATCCCGGCGAAATTGTTATCAATGAAGTGATGTCTCATTCAAACAACGGTCCGGACTGGATTGAACTGCACAACACCACCAATAACGCCATCGACATCAGCGGCTGGTTCCTCAGCGACAGCGGCAAAGACGATGCCAACCTGATGAAATACAGAATCGCCGATGGGACAACAGTTGCCAAAAACGATTATATCGTCTTCTATGAAGACTCAGATTTTAACAATTTAGGTGATCCCGGCTGTATCGTGCCCTTCGCCTTGAGTGAGAACGGCGAGCAGGTGTACCTGTCCTCGGCGTTGGATGGGTATGGTATGCTGACGGGCTACCGCGAGGTGGAGGATTTTGGTGCTTCGGCAACCAATGTATCCTTTGGCCGATACTTCAAAAGCAGCACAGGTAATTACAACTTTGTGGCAATGGACTCCAATACCCCGCTGCAACCTAATGATGAACCCAAAGTCGGCCCGATTGTAATCAATGAAATTATGTATAATCCGCCAACCGGCAATCAGAATGAGGAATACATTGAGCTGTACAACATCACTACAGATCCCGTTACATTACATCGCTCTGATAAATACGCATCCTGGAAGTTCACAGACGGCGTTGATTATATCTTCTCGTCCACTCCCCCCGTTACGATATTCGGTAATCGTTACCTGTTGTTAGTGAAGTATGACCCGGCAGACTTTAAGGCGGCCTTTACCGCCAGATATGGGTATCCTCTTCCGCCCAGCGTTCAGGTTGTCGGCGGTTACGACGGCTGGTTAAGCAACGGCGGCGAGAGTCTGCAGCTTGGTCTGCCCGGTGATGTTGACGAGCTTGGCAGACGTTATTATATCCGCATTGACAGGGTCAATTACAGTGACGGTTCGCATCCTGAGGATTGTCCCGGCGGTGTTGACTACTGGCCGGTCGAAGCGGATGGTGGCGGCAAATCCCTCAGTCGTATCGTACCGACTGATTATGGCAATGATGTAGCAAATTGGCAGGCGGCAACGCCGTCACCAGGTTTGGCCAATCCATAGAAGCCCGGAAGGTAGGAGGGACGAGGCACAAGAGACGAGGGACGTCCATCATCCGTCCTCCATCGTCTATCCAACTGGAGCAGTAACTGCGCTGTTACCGAGGTCATCACCTCAGCGTAGATATCGGCCTGAAGAATACGAAATTGTCGCAGCTTCTTAGCCCTATTAGTGTGCTCATAAAAGACGTCAGCCTGCCCATCGACAAAAACTGAAACCTCCTCGAAGCTGAAAGGTCTGATTTCCCGCTCTTTAGGGTACGAGGCTTTCTTTGGAATAGCAGTGAATTTATTTCCCCGTCGAAGATACGTTCGTCCGGCTATGTAAGGAAAAACTGCCGAACACCATAAGTTACGATTCATCGACAGGACTTTACTTTTATCGTTGCTGTTAATTGCATTGCCCGGAAATTTAGCCGGCTCTTTCTCGTTCTTTTTCAGCAAAGCGTAAATGAAATAATTCATTACTCTGTCGGAAACGTTTCCCAATAAATCCTTATGTGAGGCTTTCCAATAGGAAGCTCTGCCATTATTCTGCCAGAGCCCGCCATCAAAGCACGGAACCCAATAAACGGGCAATCCCGAATTCATAATCCGAATATAAGCATACTTATCCAATCCGACATTATATTCTATATGTCCCCTGGCGGACGCTTCTCCTATGAAAATAAACAGCCTATCAACCTTAGCTCTGAACAGATCAGGCGACCTATTATAGCCGGCTGCGATATCCCTGAGGCTTCCCACGGAAATAATCGATACCGGCTCTTCAGATGTCTTCAGGGTCCTTAGAATAAGCCCGGCGCCGTCCTGGAATTCTTTTGCCTGCCATAAGCCCTTGTCTTCAAAGTATTTAAGCTTGTCCGACAATCCGACGGCATAAGGGACACTTCTACCTGTAATGTAATTGAGCTGTGAAATCGGAATGGAACCGGGGTTGGTTTTCTGTTTACGGCCCTGGTCTAAGATAATCGCTTTTATGTCAATCTCCGAAATTGAATACAGACACGCTATGTCGAAATGGTCGTCAGGGTCATCATGAGGATGAAACAGGTCGGTACAGTAAATGACAGGCACTCTTTTCTCATGCTCACCTGTGCCGGCACATATATCGCTAAGAGAAAAAACCAGAAGAATAAAAACAGCAGCAATTTCCTGTATTCTCATTTCACAGATCCATGACAAGGTTCTTCTACAAGAATAACATTATAGACATAATAGTCAATCCCGGTGCCTTCCGATAGTGATGCTTTTTCCAACTTGTGCGGCTGATACTCGATGTGGTCGGTTATTGAAATGGCATCCGGCCCCTCTCTCCAGGCCTCATCAACCCGAACGGTAGGCCGTACGAGGCCATCCGAAAAGACCGTATGTATATGTAAATCACACTTCAAGGTCTTGTAATCAAGAATATCGGGGATATTTATTTCGTGTCTAACATCACCTGTTGCAAGCCCGGCAAAAAGGAGATGAAGAAGCACAGAAAAAATTACTTTCAATTTCATTTTCATTTATAAGTCCCTTTCATTTCACCGGGGCACTTCAATTTACATTTTACACCACAAAGCCGTCGATATTATCAAGCGTCAGATTACACGTAGAATAGCAGATAAGTCTTAAAGTCGCAGGCTTTCTGTACGTCTTTTCAAATGATTCACCCCGATAACAATTAATATAAGAATTTCGACTTTGATAAAAGGAGCAAAGAAAAACAGAGTCGGAGAGGT
>CAYVIT010000029.1:0-31841 GCA_964451425.1 uncultured Pirellulales bacterium | reverse complement strand
CGGCCAGTTCTGGATGCCTGAACATCAGCAGTATAAACCACCCCTATGTCCGCAGGATTTTCCCCGCATACTTCAAAAAAATGCGACAAGCACCGGCCTGCTGCTGACGAAGGATTTCAAAACCTTTATTCGAGCCGGACGTTTAACCGACCCTCTGCTGGACGACAGAGATGTTATTTTGTTCCCGGAAAAGGTCAACGGCAAGTACGTAATGATGCATAGACCATTAGAATGGGTCGGTAACAAATACGGCACGGAGTTTCCGTCTGTCTGGATATCGATGGCTGATGACCTGCTGGGATTTCGCAAAAGCCAGCTTCTTGTGAAAAAAAAATATAACTGGGAATGTGGCAAGATTGGCATCAACACGCCGCCCATCAAAACCAAATATGGCTGGCTGACCATTTACCATGCAGTAGGTAAAGACAAATACTACCGCCTTGGTGCCCTGCTGCTGGACTTGAAAGACCCGGCCAAAGTGCTGCACCGCACAACAGACTGGATTATGCAGCCCGAAGAAGAATACGAAATCGAAGGATACTACAAGAGCTGCGTATTCCCTTGTGGCAAGGTAGTGATTAATGGCACGCTCTTCGTGTACTATGGTGCAGCGGATAAATACGTGGCTTTAGCCACATGCAATCTTCAGGAACTCCTTGAGTATCTGCTGTCCTGTCCGGAATGAAAAAGGGGGAATTGAATGGAACTACACCCTGTTGACATTTGCATTATCGGCTCTTATCTGGTCATGGTTATTTTCGTAGGTTGGCTTTTGTCCAAGCGGGCTTCAAAAAACCTCGAAGCTTACTTCCTTGGAGGCAAGAGCCTGCCATGGTATGTAATCGGGACTTCACATGGAGCCAGTGGTTTTGACATCACCGGCACAATGTGGTTCGTAGCGATGCTCTTTACTTACGGCCTCAAGGCGGCCTTCATACCCTGGATATGGCCGTTGTTTGACAGGGTCTTCAGACAGGTATATTTAGGGCCCTGGATTCGCCGGTCCAATGTCCTCACGGGGGCCGAATGGATGCGTACCCGTTTTGGCGGCCGCTTGGGAGGAAATCTTTCTCATGTCAGCGTCGTCATTTACGCACTTGTACTAACCATCGCTTTCTTAGGCTATGCCTTTGCCGGTATCGGAAAATTCGCTGAGGTCTTCTTCCCCTGGGATCTTGCGTGGGGTCCATTCTCTTCTGCGGATATGTACGCGGCGATTATCTTAACCGTAACAACGGCCTATCTTCTGCTGGGCGGGTGGTACAGCGTCGTGTTGACAGACCTGATTCAGTTCGCCCTGCTGACCGTGGCCTCAATCTTCATCGCTATTGTCGCAATCAATAAGGTAAGTCCCGAGGTCCTCAGCAAATTCGTACCTGAGGGATGGGACAAACTTTTCTTCGGCTGGAAGCTCAATCTCGACTGGACCGGCCGAATCGACCAATTGAACAACAATATTGTGAAAGACGGCTATTCACTATTCGGGGTCGTAATTATGATGTGCCTGCTTAAAGGGCTGCTTATCAGTGTGGCAGGCCCCACCGCCGGTTACGGGATGCAGCATGTCCTCTCAACCCGCAATCCCCGGGAAGCCGCTCTGGAGAACTGGTGGATGTCCATTGTACAGCTTGTGCCGCGTTTTTTGATGATTACAGGCATTGCGGTCCTCGGGCTGGTTTACTTCAGCCCCCAGGTCAACCAGATGCTCGAAGCCGGCGGAAAGTTCGATTTCGAAAAGATCCTGCCCCACGTCATCCAAGGATATGTCCCCATCGGTCTGGTCGGCATTCTGCTTGCCGGTCTGCTTGCCGCCTTTATGAGCACATTCGATTCCACAATCAACGCCGGTGCCGCCTATATCGTCAACGACATATACAAAAGATATATCAATCCCGATTCGCCTGCGAGAAGGTACGTTCGTTTTGGCTACTTGTCCACTGTTCTGCTGCTGGCTATATCAATAGTTGTTGGCCTTCACATCGGCTCAATCGACAATCTTACCAAGTGGATTGCCGCCGCTCTCTACGGCGGTTACGTCGCTCCGAATCTGCTAAAGTGGCACTGGTGGCGATTCAACGGATACGGCTACTTTGCAGGCATGATTGCCGGTGTCATCGCGGGACTTCTCTTTCCGTGGTTTGTCCCTTCTGCAGCGGAAAGTTTATTCCCGGCCCTTGCCCCCCTGCCGGACGCCCTCATTACGTTTCCGGTTATCCTGGTCTTCAGCGCTGTTGCCTCAGTTGTTGTCTGCCTTAAAACACCGCCGGAAAAAGATGAGATCCTTGAGAGCTTTTACAGCACTGTTCGGCCGTGGGGCTTTTGGAAGCCGGTCTATGATAAGCTCGTCCGGAAGCACCCGAACCTCCAGCCGAACACGAACTTCGCGCGCGATGCATTTAATGTGAGTATTGGAATCGTATGGCAGTTGACTTTGAATATAATTCCAATCTGCATCGTCATCAGGCAATACAAAACCATGTGGATATCGGTGGCGGTACTTGTGATAACCTCAATAATAATGAAATTTACCTGGTACGACAAACTCGGACCGGGTGATATGTATATGGATGCAGATAAATAATTGAAATCCGCCAACACACAGTGTACGTCTTCAGCAAAAGCCAGACAAAATCAATTTCTAATGCAGGAGTTGATTTTGGCTCCCGATTCAATGATTCCACTGTTATATGTTTCGCTGGAAAGAATAGTTCTGTAAAAAATAAGCATAATTTTCTTTGTTTTCAAAGAAGGACATGTCAGGATATACACAATATAGTTGCTTTTCAAAAAGGAAGTGGTAGTATTGCTATATTGACATAACATAACAAAAAGCTATTTATTGAGAGAAGGCCATGAAGGTCATGATTAAAAACATTGAACCGATTATGAATCCCAAGTCTATCGCAGTAGTTGGTGCAACCAACCGGCCAGGCAGCGTGGGGCTTGCCGTGTTTCGAAATATCCTGACTGCCGGTTTTCATGGAGTGCTTTATCCGGTCAATCCCAAAGCCAAGTACGTCCAGAGTGTAAAGGCTTATCCAAAGCTGGAGGATATCCCTGATGAAGTGGACCTGGCAGTAGTAATTGTTCCCTCTGAAATTGTTTGTCCTATATTAGAAGAGGCCGGCCAAAAGCAGGTCAAAGGGGCCATCGTCATTTCCGCCGGCTTTAAGGAGATTGGCGGACACGGTGTTGAGTTAGAGAATCGTGTGAAACAATCGGTTGCCAAATATAACATCCGATTAGTAGGACCGAACTGTCTCGGTATCATTAACAATAGTTCGAACGTTCAGATGAACGCCAGTTTCGCCACAAAAATGCCAAAAACCGGAAACATTGCCTTTATTTCGCAGTCCGGAGCCCTTTGCACTGCGGTTCTTGATTACGCCCAAGGCAGGGACATCGGCTTTTCAAAGTTCGTTAGCTTTGGGAACAAGGCCGACGTGAATGAGATAGACCTGCTGCGTTATCTTAAAGACGACCCGGATACGGATGTGATTCTTATGTATCTCGAGGATATTTCACACGGTCGTGCTTTTTTAGAGACAGCCAGAGAGATTACGTGGCAGGCACGTAAGCCGATGTTGGCTGTTAAGTCCGGTCGTTCCGTTGAGGGTGCTCGTGCAGCGGCGTCTCATACGGGCTCTCTGGCCGGCTCGGATAGTGCTTATGATGCGATTTTTCATCAGAGTGGGATCCTGCGAGTGGAGGGTGTTTCAGAGCTTTTTAATCGTGCCGTTGCCTTCGCGAAGCAGCCGATACCCAGAGGTAATCGGATAGCAATCGTCACGAACGCCGGGGGGCCGGGGATAATGGCGACAGATGCTGCGGTGCGGCACAACTTACAGATCGCCGAATTCACGGAAGAGACCAAAAAAAAGCTGAAGGAAGAACTTCCGCCAACAGCCAGTATCAACAATCCGGTTGACGTAATTGGGGATGCGACACATAAACGTTACGAAGCGGCTATTCGACAGGTTCTGATGGATGAAAACGTGGACGGTGCTATCGTGATACTGAGCCCGCAGGCGATGACGGACATTATGGAGACAGCGGAGATTGTTCCGCGGGTAACAAAGGGTGTTGATAAGCCCGTCCTGTGCTCGTTTATGGGTATCGTGGATGTCTCCGAGGGTGTCAAGTACCTTGAACAACACGGTATCCCGAATTATCAATTTCCGGAGGCGGCGGTCAGAGCAATGGCATCAATGGCGTTTTATGGGAACCTGTTGAGCCTGGAAAGAAGAGAGGTGCGTCGGGTAGCCGCGGACAGCGACACTGCGTCGGAGATTATCAAGCAGAAACTCGACGACAAGGACAGCTACTACATGTCCGAAAAAGAGGCAAATGAAATTCTTCAGTGTTATGGCTTCCCTGTTTTAAAAAGTATTCTGATTAAAGACGCATCACAGGTTGAAGATGCCGCGGAGCAGATTATCTTTCCAGCTGCTATGAAGATTTCTTCCCCGGATATTGTGCACAAATTCGATGTAGGAGGTGTTCGATTGAAAATTAAGACGAAAGAGGAAGCACTAAAGGCATATCAGGAAATCATCGACAACGTGAAGAAGTTTAAACCCTCAGCAAAAATCGATGGTGTCATCATTGAGAGGATGGCCAGGCGCGGAATCGAAGTCATACTCGGAGGCGTCAGAGAACCGAAGTTCGGGCCTATCTGTATGTTCGGCCTCGGCGGAACATTTGTGGAAGCGATGAAAGATGTTACGTTCCGGCTGGCTCCCATGTGGGAGATTAGTGCCGAGATTATGATACGGAGCATCAAGGCATATAGTCTTCTCAAGGGAGTACGTGGAGGATGTCCTTGTGATGTCGACAGTATTAAGGATTGCATTCTCCGACTTTCTCAAATGGTTGCGGACCACCCTGAGATTGCCGAGCTGGATATCAACCCATTGATAGTCTATCCGGAGGGAAAAGGATGCGTTGTAGCGGACAGTAGAATCTTATTGAAAAAACCGACCGAAACCGACCCGTGACGTACTGCAAAGAATTTCGTCGGCAGCTTCAACAAAAAATCCAGTGTAAACACTTTCATACTCATTTTTTTCATTTAGGTACTCTATACCTGATGTTGATGGGGCCAAGTAGATACCCCAGCAGCATTGTTATCCCAGTACCGACAACAATTAACCAGCTCCAGGCCAGCTCGATTACTTCAAAGTGTGAAAGTAACATAAGAACTAATACGCAGAGGGTACTGACAATCATAGCAATGACATTGCCCAAGTTTGCTTTTCGCTTCGTCAGCAATCCCAATAGGAAAACTCCTAAGGTTGCCCCTCCTGTCAGAGAAAATATCTCGTAGGCAAACCAGAGTATGTTCTCAACCCTGACACACGCCATGGCAATCAATGCCAGCACTAAACCAAAAACAACGACACTGATTCGTGAAACAAACAGGTAATGCTTCTCGGTTGCTCCTTTTCTGATTAGAGGCCTGTAAATGTCCGTGATAAACGAGGAGGAAAGCGAACTCAAGGGAGAATCAATACTGGCCATAATAATGGCCGCCAGCAGCAATCCTTTCATACCCGTGGGCAGAGAATAGGCCACAAAATGAGAAAGGACCTTTTTAGCTTCTGCCGGCTCAACCGCACCGGAATGTTGTTGATAGAACACATAAAGCAATGTGCCAATCGCAAGATAGATGCATGTGATGGGGATGACCGTCACGATTGTCGAGACAAGAGTTCTTTGACTGATTTTGCGTGTCCTGACGGTCAGGAGCCGCTGCATCATTTCCTGGTCGGTGCCGAAAGAGGCCATACCGATGAAAAATCCCGTTGTAGAAACGGCCCAAAAAGTTGTCGGGTCGTTGAGATTGAAATCGAACCTGAAAAAACTCAAACGCCCCGCCTCATCGGCAATCCGCCAGGCTTCGCCCAGCCCCCCCTGGATTTGGAAGAAGAGGTAGATAAGCAGGGCAACGCCGGCCACGAAAAAAGTTATCGCCTGGTACGCGCCGGCCCAGACGACGGCTTTGACGCCTCCGAACGCAATAAAGATAATACTAACGACGGTGAACAGCAAAAGCGTCTGGGCCAGGTTCCAGCCCATTATCAGGCCTACACCGAGACAGGCGGCGTATAACCTGACGCCCGAGGCAATCAAACGGGTGATGAAAAAGAATATCGCGCCGGCAAATTGAGTCTCGGCTCCAAATCGGTGCCGGAGAAACTCATAAATGCTCGTACAGTTATATTTGTAGAAAATCGGGATAAAAAGAAAAGCAACGACAATACGGGCAGCCGCAGAACCGATAAAAAACTGAACGTACTCCCAGTTTTCACTATAAGCCGTAGCCGGAAAGCCCACGATAGTAAGTGCACTAATCTCGGCGGCGACAAAGGAAAGACAGGCCACAATCGAAGGCACACGCCTGCGTCCGAGAAAAAAATCGTTGGTATCCTTCTCTTCCCTGCCAAAGACATAGGATATGACGAATAAAAGCAAGACCGCCGCAGCAATGATAAGAATGTCGAGCCGTCCCAGGGTTCCTGCGAAGTTCTCGACAGCTACTGTTGCAATCATGTCACCCATATCACGGTCTTCAGCACGAATCGGCCATATTCTCAATGGCTGCTGGACAAAAAACTTATAAGAAAAAACAACTATGAACGTTCGGCGATGGATTATATGTTTATTTCACCGGACTTGCAACATAAAGACACAACGAGAAATGCGTTTACAGAATTCACATAAGTTGATATGAATATACCCAAATGCCGGAGTCAAGAGGATGTTTGGTACCAGGAATATAAAACGATAATTTTCACATATTGAGAACCAGTTATGCCGAATGCCATTGAAAAAGCCAAAAAGTTCTTAAATGAAGAGAAAGCATTCAGGTTGGGAGAATTACTAACGGAATCGTCTCATCCCAAAACTCGAGCCCTTTCTCAAACGAGCAAATCCAATCTTACCGATGGTATTCGGCTGCTGCAATCGGTGGATGAAGAAATTCCTCCAACTGTAGAAAAAGTTTTTCAACAAGATACATTCAAAGAGCTCGTCGAGGCCTTTTTTAACACCCTAAAGGCCAAAAAGAGAATTTTCTTTACGGGCTGTGGAGCCACGGGACGTTTGAGTATATTGTTAGAGACAACCTGGCGAAGGTTCTGGCGAACACTGAAACAAAAACATCCGGACATCATTGCCAGGATGCCCAAGATGGAAGACCTTACCATTAGTGTAATGGCCGGCGGCGACTTTGCCCTGATAAAGGCGGTGGAAGGTTTTGAGGATTTCCCGGATTTTGGTCGTTACCAGTTAAAACAAGCCGGCATCAGTTCCGGCGATGTTATTGTTGCCATTACCGAAGGCGGAGAAACCCCTTTTGTAATCGGCACTGCCTGGGAGGGACTCGATGTCGGGGCAAAGGTCTTTTTTGTATACAACAATCCGACCGAATTACTTTCTCGTTTTGTAAAGAGGTCTCGGGAGGTAATCGAGGAACCACGTATTACAAAGCTCGACCTTTCGACGGGCCCGATGGCCATCACCGGCTCGACAAGAATGCAGGCGACAACCGCTGAACTGTTGGTTGTCGGCAGTGCTTTGGAGACCGCTCTTTTACAATTTTTCAAAGAAAGTTTAACAGCATCCGAATGGGCGAAGCTGGGTTTCTCCATCTTATCGCCTGAAGATTACCATCAATTATTTGCCAGGCTCTTAACCGAACTCTCGAAACCTGACACGGTGGATGCAATGGCACTCCTAACTGAATTTGAAGAAAATATCTATCAACAACATGGCTTGATAACCTACATGGCCGATTCAGCAATGCTGGACGTACTAACGGATACGACCGAGCGTTCGCCTACGTTTATGATACCACCTTTTCGCAAACAGGCAGATACTCAATCTCCCCAATCCTGGGCTTTTGTTAAGAATCCGTTTTGCTCCACTCAAGAGGCATGGCGGGACATGCTGCAGCGCGAGCCGCGCGGCCTGGAATGGGGACCCGATGTTTATAAACAACTGAATGCCCCATCCGCATTGCAGGCCAAACCGCCCTCGCTGGGCAACACCGAGATACTCAAATTCAGGATAGGTAACGAACCGGAACCATCACGCACTGATGCTCCTGATTCGGCGCTGGTGATGATTGCGGTCGGAGATGAAGCAGACCATCTGATTCGCACCAGCCTGAAGCAATTCAGCGCCGGGTATAAAAAAACTACGGCGATTATCATCGGCCCACCAATCTCTACTTCGAAAACAGATGAGCTGTTTCAGTTTCCGTGCGAGCTGCCTAATTCACCCCTGCAATTATGGCACCATCTTGCTGTTAAACTGATTTTGAATACCGTTTCGACCGCAACCATGGCTCGGATGGGCCGGGTTGTAGGTAATGCGATGATTTGGCTGTCACCAAGCAACAAGAAACTGATAGACCGGGGTTCACGTCTTATTTCCCAACTGACAGGATGCAGCTACGAGCATGCGTGCATAGAGCTGCATAAGACAATGGAAGAGGTGGAAACGCGTTTACAAAAAGCTGAAGAAGTTCACTCTCCGGTTGCCTTGGCTATCGAACATATCGGCCTTAAAGGCGAAAAAACCTAATGTCCCAAGCAGGCTTCTAATATTCCAAACTTTCAGTTTGGGTACATAAGATATTTACTTCTGATTTGCAAAAACGATTTCAGCTCGGCCTGCCAGTTCCCTCTAAGTTCTTCTAACGACGACCGATTTGTTATAGCCTCCCGAATTGCCGAGGTGCCGCACAAACGGTCGAAGTGGCTGGCTCGCCACTGGAAGTCATTCGGATACATTTGATAAATCTTATTCACAATCAGAATGCCGCTGAAGTACGGCTCAAGCAAATCCCTATTGGTTATGATAACCTTAACGCCATTACATCGCTGGCCCTTGTATTTGGAGCTGACCGGTGTAAAAGAAGCCGTCACAAAACGAATGCCGGTCAAATTTAACCTGTTCAGCTCAGCAGCCAAGCGCCCCGAATCGATCCAGGGAGCACCGAATTGCGTGAAGGGCAGTGGCGTTCCCCTGCCTTCTGAAACGTTGGTTCCCTCCAAAAGACACAAGCCAGGATAAACAATAGCCGTTTCCAGGCTGACCATATTTGGTGATGGTTTTATGAATTTCAGTCCCGTCCGGTCGTACCACATGCTCCTGCGCCAACCCTTCATTGGAATCACCATTAGGTCGGCCTTTACACCATCTTTTAGCCAGCCCTGCTCATTAAACATTCGAGCCAGCTCACCGCAGGTCTGCCCATGTCTTACCGGAATGGAATACAGGCCAACAAAACTCGCATACTTAGGTTTGAGGATATTACCTTCGACCTGAAGACCGTTTATAGGATTCGGACGGTCCAGAACAACAAAACGCCTGCCATTCTCTGCTGCGGCTTCCATCGCCAAAGACATAGTATAAATATAGGTATAAAATCGTGCCCCGATATCCTGGATGTCAAAAACCAGCACATCGATGTTTTCCAGCATTTGACGCGTGGGCTTAAGTGTCTTGCCATACAAACTGTAAACAGGAATTTGGTAGTTGGGCTCGGTCATACTCTCAATTTGCTTTCCGTCCTCTTCCATACCGTAGATTCCGTGTTCCGGACTAAAAAACGCGGCGACTTTTACATTACCCATCTTCCTGAATACGTCTATTACATATTGTCCCCTGCTGTTATAAGCAGTGTGGTTGGTTATGATGCCGACACGTTTGCCCTCGAACAAATGCCTGTATGAGCTGATATTGTCTAAACCTGTCTTCACCGAGGCCTCACAACCTGAAACCAACATTACGAAAATCAATATTGTGGATACTTTGCTCAATCGCATCTTTCGGCTTTTGTTAACAAGCTGTCTTCTTTTACTTTACCAGCCCTTATTATACTTCGGAATTACCCAAAGACAACCTGTCCTTGAAAACAATTTTCTACCGAACGACCAGCAGGATAATAATTAAAGGGACAGAACAAGCTTTCTGTGATAGAATACGTCTTTGTGTGGTGTTTTCCGGAAAGAGAAATAGACATGAATTCAATAAGAACGAACATAATATTACTCGCATCGCTGCTCCTGACGGTAACAGGCTGCCGGTTAGTCGAGAAAAGACCCTGCAAGCCGGACCTGAGCGGGATTGACCGTGTAGTCGAAGAAGAAATCGAGAAAGGCAATATCCCCGGCGCGGTGGTTCTGATAGGTCAGGGAAATAAGGTACTTTACTGGAAGGCCTTCGGCCATGAAGTAAATGAACCATTCCAGGAAGTAATGTCCAAAGACACCATATTCGACCTGGCTTCACTGACCAAACCTATCGCCACGGCTACATCTATTTTGATTCTGGCAGACCAGGGAAAGATAGACCCGTGTGATTATGCAGGCAAATACCTTCCTGCTTTTGCGTGCAATGGCAAAGAACAAGTCCAGCTTCAGCATTTATTAACTCATACTTCCGGATTGCCGGCTTATACAAATGCAGATTCATTAAAGAATGCTTTTGGGACTCCCTGCCCTGATAAAGTAATAGACAAAATATGCGCTATGAAAGCTGTGAGCAAGCCCGGAGAAGAATTTCGTTATAGCTGTCTTGGATACATTACACTGGCCAGGATTGTAGAAGTAGTCAGCGCCGAAAACGTTGATGATTTCGCCAGGAAAAACATCTATGCTCCGCTGAAAATGAAGCACACCACCTATAACCCGCCGGTGTCCGGTGAGAAAAATATTGCCGCCACGCAGATTGTAGATGGACAATTACTTCGGGGCACGGTCCACGACCCTCTGGCGCAATTGATGGGAGGAATCTCCGGTAATGCCGGGCTTTTCTCTACGGCCTATGATTTGTCGATATACTGCCAAATGTTATTGAACTCCGGCAAATGGAAAGGAGTAAAAGTCCTCAGCATAGAAGCCATCAACAAGTTGACCACAATGCAATCACACGGCCGGGCATACGGCTTCGATGTGAATTCCGGTTATTCATGGGTTAAGGGCTCTTATGCCCCGGAAAACGCATTTTGCCACACCGGCTATACCGGAACGTCCATAGTCTGTGACCCGGCCAGCAAGACCTATGTTATTATTTTGACAAACAGAGCTCATCCACACGATAAAGGAACGTCGAAACAGATTCGGACAAAAATCGCGGATATCGTTTTCCAGGCTTACAACAAATAGTATTTTGCCCCCCGCTTTGAAAGCAGGCACTCGCAATAGAGGCTCAGATTATGTATAATCTATCATAATATTATTTTCGACTTTAGGAGACCTACTATGAATCGCAGACAGTTCCTTCAAGCCGGTACGGCGTCTCTGGCCTTGTCGGCCATGGGCGGTTATGCGCCGATGTTTGCCGCCCAGAAGCCAAAACGCGTCGCCCTGATTGGGTGTGGGTGGTATGGCAAGGGTGCACACTTTCGCCTGCTTCAGGTCGCGCCGGTCGAGGTCGTGGCCTTGTGTGATGTGGACAGCAAGATGCTGGCCGAGGCCGCTGAGATGGTAGCCGCCCGTCAAGTATCCAAAAAGAAACCCCGCACCTACGGCGACTACCGCGAGATGCTCAAACGAGAAGAGCTCGATATCGTGCACGTTGCCACGCCCGACCACTGGCACGCCCTGGCGATGATAGCGGCCGTCAAGGCCGGCGCTGACGTCTATGTCGAGAAGCCCATCAGCACGGATATTGTCGAGGGCCAGGCCATGCTGGCGGCCGCGCGAAAGTATAAAAGGGTCGTGCAGGTCAACATGCAGCGGCGCAGTACGCCCCACCTGATTGAAGCCCGTGACAAAATTATCAAAGAGGGCAGGCTCGGCAAAATCGGGTATGTCGAGATATGCTGTTACTACCACATGCGCGCCCGCGGCAATCCACCCGATACGGCCCCGCCCGAAAATCTTAACTGGGACATGTGGACCGGGCCGGCCCCTATGCGCCCGTACAACAAAATCGCCCACCCGCGCGGATGGCGGGCATTTATGGAATATGGCAACGGGATTATCGGTGATATGTGCGTGCACATGCTCGACATGGTCCGCTGGATGCTCGATTTGGGCTGGCCAAAGCGTGTCAGCTCATCCGGCGGCATTCTCGTGGATAAAGACAGCAAAGCCAATATCTCGGACACCCAGACGGCCACGTTCGACTTCGGCGACCTGCCCGTGGTGTGGACGCACCGAACCTGGGGCCATGCACCGGACCCCGAATATCCCTGGGCGGCCTTTATCTACGGCGATAAGGGAACGCTCAAGGCCGACGTCCATAAGTATGATTTTATTCCCAGCGGCCAGGGCAAACCGGCCCAGGGCAAGGCCCTCTACGAGTATGATAAGTACCCGGAAGATGAGACCGAAAAAGACCTGGAGCGCCACGTCGCGTCCGCCATGCGGGTGCACTGGAAGAACTTCCTGAAGATGGTCGAAACGCGGGGACGTCCCGTCTCCGACATCGAGGAAGGCTACATCACGGCCACCTCGTGCATCCTGGCCAACATTGCCATGAAGCTCGGCCGAACGCTTACGTGGGACGCAGATAAGGGACAGGTTGTAGATGATAATGAGGCTAACCGGCTGTTGCGCCGCCCGTACCGTCGGCCCTGGGTACACCCGGATCCTAAACAAGTATAGCCGGAAGACGATTACCTTTTGACGAGTATGAATCTTCCTAAGGAGTATCAATGACAAGATATACCAGTATGGCCTCAAGGGCAAGCCGGGACACTCGGATACTGTGCATGGTTAGTTTGGTCGCGCTTTTGTCGATTTCAGCTTTAGCCGCCAACTACCCGGCGCCTAAGCCGCCCAGGAATACATCACAATACGGCAAACACTTTCAGCGCAGCATGACGCTGATGGCAACCAGCACGCCGCAGAAACGCAACACCGTGCGTATTCTGTTCTATGGCCAGTCGATTGTGGGGCAACATTGGCACACAATGGTTGCCGAGGACCTTAAGAAATGTCTCCCCCATATTGATTTCGTCATCGAGAACAAAGCCATAGGGGGATTTAGCTCGCAATTGCTTGTGAGGACCATGTACTACGATGTGCTCCCGTTTTATCCTGATTTGCTGGTTTTTCACGTTTACGGCACGCATGATAAATTTGAAAATACAATTACATAAACGGCTTCAATGGGGTATCCTCCTTTTGTTGGTTGGAGGCTGTTCATCCCAGATTAAGAAGCCGGTAATGCCTGTAGAAATTTCTGATTCGTTTTCTGCTACGGGCACAGCACCGCTACCGGAAAAATGGTGGAGTGCATTTGAAGATGATGAACTTGATAACCTCATCAAAAGTGCCCTCACTAACAACTTCGGCTTGCAGACAGCGTGGGATCGCCTGGCCCAAACGGAGGCAATTGCCAGGAAAAACTCAGCAGTTCTTCGGCCCCAGGCAGACTTAGAAGCCTTCTTCAGACGCAGTCGACAGGAAAATCAAGGCCTTACTAACTATAGCAGCCTTTATACGTTTGGCATTGCCGCCAGCTACGAAGTCGACCTGTGGTCTAAACTGAGGTCATTGCAGAATGCCTCTCAACTCGATGTAGAAGCCAGCCGGGACGCTGTGGATACGGCAGCCATTACACTGGCCGCTTCAATTGCTAATACATGGTACCAATTAGGCGAAAATAAAGCCCTGGTCCGAATCGCACAGGAACAGATTGAGACGAATAAGAAGGTTCTTGATATTGTTACCGTCCAGTTCAGAAAAGGTATGGCCTCAGCAGCCGATGTTTTAAGGCAGCGCCTGTTGGTTGCTTCGACAGAAGCCCGGTTGATTACGGCCAAAGACGCGGTGGAACTGCTTCAGTACCAGCTTTCGGTTTTGATTGGCAAACAGCCTGTATTGACCTGGCAGAAAACTGCCATTGAGCTTCCGGACTTGCCGCCGATGCCCGAGATTGGTATCCCTGCTGAGGTTCTTCAGCGCCGTCCCGATGTTCGTCAGGGGTATCGGCAGATACAAGCCGCCGACCAGCGTCTTGCTGCTGCTATTGCAGATCAGTATCCCCGTATCAGTATCCTGGCAAATATCGAGACTTCATCCGGAACTTCGGCGCACGACCTTTTCGATGATTGGCTGGCTAACCTGGCGGCCAATGCGATTCAGCCTCTATTTGACGCAGACCTGAGAAAAGCGGAGGTAGAACGCCAAGAGGCCGTAGTCTCAGAGCGGATCCACACTTGGGGGCAGACTATCCTCTACGCGCTGCAGGATGTCGAAGCCGCCTTGACGTGGCATCAGCAGCAAACGCAATTGCTCGAGAATCTCAAACATCAGCTAAGCCTTGCACGCCAGACCTATCAACGCAACCGAGAAAGCTACATCAAGGGGCAGGTTGATTATATTCGAGTGCTTGAATCGCTGCAGTCCCTACAGGAATTGGAACGCAACGTAGTACGGGCTCAAAGTAACCTCATCCAAAGCCGGATTGACCTATATCGTTCCATTGCCGGTCCGTTCGATCTTTCACGAGACACGCTCGCTCACACCAGAAGCTCAAATGAAGCAGAGGAAGCATCAGAGAATGTTACTCAAGACGAATAGGTGGTATTATGACAGAAAATAAAAGTATTAAAACCAACCTAAAGAAAAAACCTCATCGATTGCGGGGTGCGCTGGTCGGAGGAAGTCTCAAGATTCTATTATCTGTGCTGATTGTCACCGGGGCCGTCGTAATCTATCGTCATCAAATCAATACCAGCCCCCGCGCAGGTCGAAAGAAACCACCTCGCCTGGCCAAATTAGTGCAGGTAATTCCAATTCTGAAAGACAACTGCACCACAACGGTAAAGGGTAACGGACTGGTTATACCGGCACAACAGGTGACACTACATCCTCAAGTAGTTGGACAGATTGTGGAAGTTTCTCCGGATGTCGTCCCCGGGGGTTACGTTCAAGCGGGGCAAAAGCTCATGGCCATCGACCATCGAGATTACGAAATTCAGGTCAGGCAGCGGCAAAGTGAGGTAGCTAAAGCTGTTGAAGACCTGAAAGTCGAGCAAGGTAATCAGGCGGTTGCCAAACAAGAGTACGAGATACTCGACGAAGTGATAACCGATGAAGATCGCGAACTTGTCTTACGCGAACCACAGTTGCTCTCGGCTCAGGCCGCTCAGGAATCAGCGCAGGCGGCCCTGGAGAAGGCCAAACTCGACCTGGCCCGGTGTGACGTTGTTGCACCATTCAATGCCGTCATCCAACAGAAGCACACCGACCTTGGGGCCTCCGTGTCAATCAATTCACAACTGGTAACATTAATCGGAACCGATGAGGCATGGATAGAGGCGAAGGTGTTTACCAATCAACTTAAATGGCTCGATATACCAAAAAGGAATGGTGACCTCGGCGCGAATGTCACGATTCGTAATACCGGCGTATGGGGAGAAGATAGATTTCGGACCGGTCGTGTGCTTTGTCTGCTTGGAGAACTGGAAACACAGGGCCGTTTGGCACGGCTGCTGGTAACCTTGGATGACCCATTTTGCCTGAAGCCGCAGAATCTCAATCTGCCCCAACTCTTAATGGGCTCGTATATATCTGCGGAGGTTGAAGGCCGAACTTTGTCGGGCTTATTTCCAATCAAGCGTTCTCATCTTCGTGACAACGACACTGTCTGGATCATGGATGATGGCGGTCAGCTCGAGATTCGGCCGGTACACATTGTCTTCCGCGGACCCGACCGGGTATATGTCACCAAAGGTTTGGCCGAAAATGAAAAACTTGTCGTGACCGACATCGCTGCGCCGGTGGCAGGCATGCCTCTAAGAGTTGACGGGGCTGAAGAGCAGAGTGAACAGTTGAGTCTCGAGATGCCAAAAAAGGAAAAGTAATGGCCGCAAAGGGAACACCAATAATACTCAAGAACAACCACGACAGCATTTCACTGAGCAAGGGACCTATTGCCTGGATGGCACGCAACCGTATTACGCCCAATCTGCTGATGTTGGTTTTTCTGGTTGGTGGTTTTTTAGTAGCACTTCGCATCAAGCAGGAAGTATTTCCTGAATTTGACCTGGATATTGTTACTGTGCGAGTCGTATATCCGGGTTCAAGCCCGGAGGAAGTCGAGCAGGGTATCATATTAGCCATAGAAGAAGGTATCCGCAGCCTGGATGGAGTCAAAGAAATTACCGCAACAGCCTCTGAAGGCTCGGGTAGGGTTGTGGCTGAACTGGAAGAGGGAACTGAGGCACAGCGTGTCTATCAGGACATCAAACAGGAAGTCGACCGCATCATCACCTTCCCGCTGGACGCGGAGGAACCCGAAGTGAGCCTTGCGATCCACCGTCGGGAAGTCCTGCAGCTCCAACTCTATGGGCAGACGAGTGAATGGGTCCTGCGTGAGCTGGCGGAGCAGGTCCGGGACCGATTACTTCTGGACCCTTTGATAACCCAGGTGGACCTCCGCGGCGCACGCAGATATGAGGTTGCTATTGAAATAGATCAGGATACACTTCGTACCTATAACCTGACTCTTGAGCAGATTGCCCAGCGGGTCCGGCAGACCTCCGTTGAGATTCCAGGCGGCAGCCTCGAGACTCAGGGCGGTGATATTCTGCTGCGCGTCAGTGAGCGACGGGACTGGGCGAAGGAGTTTGCAACCATTCCGCTTATTACCACAGCCGATGGGTCGGTGCTGTTCCTTGGAGATGTCGCACAGATAAAAGATACCTTTGAGGAGCAGGACCGCTACGCCGCCTATAACGGAAAACAAGCTATCGGTATTGCCGTGTATCGCGTGGGTGATCAGACTCCAATCGGGGTCTCTGATGCAGTGCGTTCAGCAATGGTCGAGATAGAGAAGGACCTGCCGCCCGGTATCAACTGGGTCATCAACAGGGACCGATCGGAGATATACCGTCAGCGTCTGGAACTGCTGCTCAAAAACGCCTTCTTGGGCCTGATGCTGGTGTTGCTTTTACTGGGCCTGTTCCTGGACTTCCGTCTTGCCTTTTGGGTCACTATGGGTATTCCGATTTCGTTTTTGGGCTGTTTCCTGTTTCTGCCGGGTATGGACGTCACGATAAATATGATGTCTATGTTTGCGTTTATTGTGTCCTTAGGCATCGTGGTCGATGATGCAATTGTGGTCGGCGAAAACATATATGAATACCGCCAGCAGGGCATGAATCCAATGCAGGCTGCGATTATGGGTGCCCGTGATGTGTTGCTGCCGGTTACTTTTAGCATCCTGACTAATATCGTGGCATTCTTACCGCTCTGCTTTATCCCCGGAATTATGGGCAAGATTTGGCGTGTCATACCATTTGTAGTCATCACCGTTTTTACTATCTCCTGGGCGGAGGCACTCCTTATTCTTCCGTGCCATTTGGCCCACGGCAGACAAGGCAAGTCGACCCGGGCTGGACTTCTGGGAATGTTACAGCGAAACTTCAGCAAAGGTTTGGAATGGTTTATCCACAAAGTATACGCGGCATTGCTCGGATTATGTATTCGTTTTCGCATTGTCACGGTAGCGTTTGGTTCAGCAATACTCATCGTGATTTTGGGCTATGTTACCAGCGGGCGCATTGGCACTATCTTGATGCCTCGTATCGAATCGGATGCGTCCGTTGTGACAGCCACTTTACCCTACGGCTCGCCAATCACAAAAGCCCAACAGGTCTGCCAAAAGCTAATTGCCGCTGCTGAGCATACAGCCAAAACAAATGGTGCTGAGCGGCTGGTCGAGGGCATTTTTTCACTAATTGACGAGAATGTGGTCGAAGTCATGATCTACCTGACTGATCCTGACATCCGCCCAATCTCTACCGCCGAAGTGACGCGTATATGGCGGGAGCGTACTGGGCCTGTACCCGGTCTGGAGAGTCTGCGATTCGAGTCAGACAGAGGTGGCCCCGGCTCCGGTGCAGCCCTCACAATTGAACTCAGTCACCGTGACATTGACGTTCTCGACCGGGCAAGTGAGGCCCTGGCTGCCATGTTGGCGGACTTTTCAAATGCCAAGGATATTGACGATGGATACACGCCGGGCAAACGGCAGCTCGACTTCAGTCTAACCGAAGAAGGACACAGCCTGGGGCTGACCCAGCAGGCGTTAGCCAGGCAGCTGCGCAATGCTTTTTATGGGTCTCAGGCTGTCCGTCAGCAGCGCGGACGTAACGAAGTCAAGGTCAAGGTGCGTCTGCCTCGCGAACAACGAGTCCGTCAGTATGATGTGGAACAATTGCTGATTCACACACCCCAGAGCACAAACGTGCCGCTGGGTCAAATAGCACAAATTGAACCGGGACGTTCTTACACCATTATCAACCGGCGTAACGGACGTCGGACGGTTACCGTGACGGCTAATGTCGAACCTATCTCACAAACCAGCCAGGTGATGGCAACCCTTGAATCTGAGGTCTTGCCCCAAATAATGAGGGATTTCCCGGGACTGTCATATCGCTGGGAAGGACGTCAGCAGGACTTGAGAGAAAGTACCGAGAGGTTGTTAAGCGGTTTATTACTTGCGCTTTTTGCTATTTATGCACTATTAGCCATACCGTTCAGTAGCTATTATCAGCCAATAATTGTGATGATCGCGATTCCGTTTGGAATCGTTGGAGCGGTGCTTGGCCATATGCTCATGGGCTATTCGTTGTCTCTGATGAGTATGATGGGCATCGTTGCTCTCTGCGGAGTAGTAGTAAATGACTCACTGATTCTTATAGATTACGCAAATCGGCGACGGCGGGAAGGCATTTCAGCTCTTGAGGCTATTTACCAGGCCGGTCGGCGGCGGTTTCGACCCATTCTGCTGACCACCCTGACAACCTTCGGAGGACTGGCACCGATGATATTTGAGACATCACGTCAGGCAAGATTCATGATTCCTATGGCCATCTCGCTGGGATTCGGAATCCTATTTGCCACGAGCATAACTCTCGTGCTCGTTCCTTGCCTGTATATAATAGCCGAGGATGTACGTAGGTTTACTCGATGACTGCTTCCTTTTAGCAGCGAGCTCGCTCACACACACAACTCTTGAATGGGCTAACAAAGTATTTAATTCTGGAGTACTCTGACCCCAATACACTCTGTTGTTTAGGTATAATTTGTATTCATTGTTTCTCGTTTATTTTTACCTTGGCGCACCTCAAGTAGTACCGCCCACTACTATAAATAATGTCTCTATAAATACTTGCCCTTCGATAATCATTTACTTCACCGGTTGGCACTTGATCTGGCTTTTCTGATCATAAATCCGCCTGTATTCCGGTTGCTGCAAGACCAGTATTTATGACATACTTAGACTCCTGTGGACCTTTGCGGTCTTCTACTTTCTTAGAGGATTTTAAAAATACGCCCGGCAGGACTCGAACCTGCGACCTTCGGTTTAGGAAACCGACGCTCTATCCTACTGAGCTACGAGCGCATCACAACAAAAAGCCTATCCTGGAATAGTTCTCACAGTACTTTACACTCCGGGCTACAATATTGCAAGAAAATCAGGCTTCAGGTATAATCGCTTCGATTAATGGAGTGAAAAATAATGCCAAAAAAGGCGAAATCAACAGAACAGAAGCCCGGTTTTGCGCATCCAACAAATAAGCTGGGAGATGCTAACAGAAGGGAGAAGTATTTGGACGAATTACGAGACTCGCTTGCTGCTCGACTAAGGGCCGGTGACAGTGCGGCGGCAGGTGAGTTTGTAGATATGTACAATGAGCGGATATACCTGTATATGAGGAGACTTGGTCATAATCGTCAGGTCAGCGAAGACCTGACGCAGGAAAGTTTTCTCCAGGCCTGGCAACACATAAGCCAGTTGAGAAACGGCAAGGCGTTAAATAGCTGGCTGTATCGTATCGCAAGCAATGTTTCAAAGCTGCATTGGCGCAAGCACAAAGGCAGAGATTCGGCCAGTATCGAAGCGATTGGGGTCGACGTGCCGGAGAACGATGAGGCTGGTTTTGACAAAGTTGAGCATTACGAACAGCTTGGTCGGTTAAAAAATGCTGTGGCCGGTCTGCCAATAAAATTGAGGCAGGCAATCGTTTTACATTATATGCAGCAATTGACTATTGCCGAAGCTGCCGAGGCGGCTGGTGTAAGGCAAGGCACTTTCAAAAGCAGGCTGAACAGGGCATTAGAAACTTTAAGAAATCAGATTATATAAAGGATTCTTTGGAGATGAGAGGACTCTAATGGAAGAAGAAAGACTAAAAAAATTATTGAATGAGCTGGCGGACGTCACAACAGAGCCGGTCCGTCCCGGTCTTGGTGAAGAAATAAAGCACAACATCCCACAGACACTTTCCCCCCATAAACATGGTACGGACACGATTCATATTGCCATCAATTTAAGAATAAGCAAAATAGCGGCGGCGGCAGTGATAATTATAACGATACTTTTGTGTGCAGGCCTGTTCGGTGGGCGAGACTGGACAAGTGATGGAATAATCGCCGGTATAAGAGATTCTCTTGTGGGATTGGGGGCAGGCAAAGCCGATGTTTTGGCTGTCAGGTCAAAATATGAAGATTTAGCTCGACAGGGCATGCTCGTTGTGTATTATGGTGATAGCATTGACCCAAAACAAAGCAATGCTGTGATTATGCAACTGAAGATATCCGATACCGAGTACAGGGTAGTCTTCGCCGATGGCAGTACAACGATAGTCAATGCAGAACAATTGGTCGAACTGTTAAGCCGGATGCTGCAAAAGTCAACAAAATGAGCTGTAATGCGGTTAAAAAAGGGATTTTTTTACTTGATTTTCGGACAATTGTGTGGTAGTATCAATCTTCTGAGAGAAAATTTGTAACTCATAATCCGAAAGGGGCCTGTTATGGACAAACGAAACGGCTTCACATTAATAGAGCTTTTAGTGGTAATTGCAATTATTGCGTTATTGATGGCATTATTGATGCCGGCCCTGGAGCGGGCCAGGGAGCAGGCCCAGCGTATAGTTTGCCTTAACAATCTGAGGGAGCTGATGCTTGCATGGGATTTCTATACAGAAGATAACAATGGCAAAATCGTTAATGGTGATACAGAGGAGTACGGTATCTTTCCGGATGAGCCCTGCTGGGTACGGCAGGATTGGATCCCGGGGACTGTGCCGCAACCAACCCTTGATGAGAAAAGAATTGCTATTGTAACTGGAGCACTGTATCCATACGTCAAGAACGTGAAGGTTTATAGCTGTCCGACCCTTCTGGCCGGAAACCTGCGAACGTATGCTATGGCTGATTCTATGAATTGTAGAGGCTGGGACAGCGACCGAGTGAGGATTAAACACATTGACGAGATTCGAAAGCCCCATATAAGAATCACTTTTCTTGATGATGGGGGAACCGCGGGCGCTGCGTTGGGGGGTTGGACTCTATATAGTATTTATTCTTCCGGGAATGACAAATGGATATGGTGGGACCCGCCTCCAATCCGGCACGGCGACGGGACGAATTTTGCTTTTGTAGACGGCCATACCGAATACTGGAAGTGGCAAGACAAGCGTACCATAGAGTTTGGCTTGTTGATGCAGGCTTGGTCTTCGCCACAACCAGACAACCCGGACCTTTACAAAAGCGAGGTTGGTGTTTGGGGCACACGATAACAGGTACTAACCACTGCCGTAAGCTTTAAAACAGCCTATTGTGCTCTATGTACAGGAAAAGCGCATTTACATTAATCGAACTCTTGGTAGTAATCGTCATTATTGCGCTCTTGATGGCTCTGCTGATGCCGGCTCTGGAGCGGGCCAGAGAGCAGGGTAAGCGCACGGTCTGTATGAACAATCCGAGGCAGTTGATGTACCGCTAATAGATAATGGCGGTCGCTTCTTCAATCTTTTTAATAATTTCATCGGCATCGGCGGGGTCGGAAATATAGCCGTCAAAGCCTTTCTGCAATAATGCCGCCAACTCAGAGTCGCTCAGCCGGTTCGCAAGGGCTATAATTTTGATGGTCTGTAAATCCTCATTTGTATGAATGCTTTTGCAAATACCTTTTGCATCTATGCCTTCAGCAAGCAGGCTCACCAACATAACATGTGGTGAAAATTTCTGAGCGATCGTGCCGGTCTCAAAATTGTTAACTGCGATTTGCACTTCGTAATCCGCCCTGGTTTGTAAAGCATCCGCTAATGCCGAAGCAGCATCGTTGTTGCTGTTAACCAGAAGTACCCGGATTTTACCAACCGGAAGTGTTGGCGCAGGCATATTATGCGCCTTCATAAAGCGCATCAGCTCGCTGACGGGTATTCGCCGGTCCTTGCTGCCGGGTATGCGATAACCCTTCAGTTGGCCGGTATCAAACCACTTTGAGACGGTTCGAGGAGCAACGTTACAAATTTTGGCCACATCACCTGTCGTCAGTACATTTTTGCCTTTTGCCATATTTTGAATCCTCACTGTGCACTCATACCGCATTTTAATTCGGCCTTATTTCGAGACCTGTTTAATACAGAAATTGCATTTTCCGGCTCAGCAGCGAATAAATTGCCGTATTCCTAATGCTACGTCCCATAAGTGCTTATGGTTTGCATAGAAACAGATGGCATTAGAAACTAAAGGCGCTTTGGTCCAAGTAGGCATCAACAGTGGGCAAAAATATTTTTTGATTTATGGTGCACAGGCGGTATAATTTTCTTTTCCAGAACTAATCCTGCGTTTTTTGATGAGGAGTTTTGCTGATGCAGATATATCTGTCTCGGCCGGATATCAGTGAAAAAGAAATCGAGGCGGTCAGCGCCGTGCTTCGTACCCCCAATCTTTCTCTCGGCCCAAAACTGCCGGAATTTGAAGAGGCTTTCTCTAAGTACATCGGCCTGAAACGTGCTGTGGCCGTCAATAGTGGAACCAGCGGCCTGTTTTTATGCATGCCGGCAATGGGGATTGGAGGGGGTAGTGAGGTCATCACTACGCCATTTACTTTCATTTCCTCAGCAACTTCTATTATGATGGCCGGTGCCAGGCCGGTCTTTGTCGATATCGACACGGTAAGTTTGAATATCGACGCTGCAAAAATTGAATCCAAAATTACCGACAAGACAAAAGCCATTTTACCTGTAGAGGTTTTCGGAAATCCTGCCGGTATGGATAAGGTCGATGAAGTTGCTCAAAAACACAATCTTATGGTGGTAGAGGACAGTTGCGAAGCATTGGGCTCGGCACTGAATGGGAAAAAGGCAGGGACATTCGGCACGATGAGTGTATTTGCCTTCTATCCCAATAAGCAGATTACGACCGGCGAAGGCGGAATGATTTTGACCGACGATGACGACCTGGCGGATATGTGCGTATCGCTTCGCAATCAGGGAAGGGCCAAGGACGGCGGCTGGCTAAACCACGAACGACTGGGTTATAACTTTCGACTTAGTGACATCAATTGCGCACTCGGCATTGTGCAGCTTTCAAGAATTGAGGAGTTTAAGACCAAACGCCGACAGGTTGCACAATGGTATCAGGAGATGTTAGCCGACGACGACAGACTAATAGTGCCTGTGGAGCCGGATGGTTGCGATATAAGCTGGTTTGTCTTCGTAGTACGGCTGGCAGAGAATTCCGCTCACCGGCAGCGCGACAGGATTTTAGAAGCTATGAGAGGACAAAATATTCAGGTCAGCAATTATTTTTCGCCTGTGCATCTGCAGCCGTTTATGGTTGAGCGGTTCGGCTATAAACAAGGTGATTTTCCAGTTGCCGAATCCGTGTCTAAGAGCACTATCGCTTTGCCGTTCTATAATAATCTAACTTATGATGAGGTGGCGACTGTCTGCAAAACATTGAAAGACCTTTTAGACAAAAATTCGCAGGCTCGTTAACCAAAACGGTTCTTGTTTAAATCTTACATATTCCTACTTGGCACATTGGATTTTAAATCTTAAAATTTAGTTGAGGGAAATATCAAAGGCTGGGGTGGAACCGCCGATAAAAGTCTTTATTTGGAAGGGAGAAACTTATAATGAGGACCTGGAGAGGCAAACTTGTTTTTTTGCTGATAGTTTATTTTGCCGGTTTTGCAACCGCAATCTATACTCTGGCACCTGTATCTGAAAATCAAGACTTCAAGCATGGCGACAAAAGCTTTACATACTCAGCTTTGAAAACCGACGAATTCGCACAATCTTTCAACACAGGAATGCATAAATGCCTTGATTTCAGCAAGGACCTTGCCTGCCGTATGGGTAAATTCATAAAACAAAAGCTCGATGAAAGGCAACTCCATGCGGAAAGCTAAAAAGCGGCAAAACCACGCTCAATACAATGCTCTTAATTGCTAATGTATAAACGTGACTTAAGACTTTAAGGAGGGTGGTTTATATGTAACATTTTGGGGCCGTGGGCCTGATGGCCTGCGGCCTTTCGTAAATCAACGACAACTTAAAACGACCCCGCTTCAATAATCAAAAATTCACTTCCACTGTCTGGGTCTTGCTTTGTATTATGGACTGCACATTCTTTAAGGTCTTTATCTTTCCGGTACTTTGTTCACCCACCTTAACGGTATATTTGCCGGCCTTGAATACCTTCGGCCGCAGCGAAGTGCCCTTGATACGAATGGTATAAACAATTTCACTATTGGCTTCATCAATCACCTGTACAACCGGGTCCGTCATACCGTTGACCTTTATCGTCGGCAGATAAGCAACGGTCTTGCGTCCGTAGTTGTCCTGCTGCTTGATGGTCCGGGGCCAGCAGGGATATTGCTTAACGGCCGGGTCTGTAATATCCACGTTTCTGGGCCAGCATTCGACTTTGATTTCTCTGGTCTTCTTATTGAATTCGACAACTCCAAAACCAGCGGACCTGGTGGTCAGCTTGTCGTGGTTTTCCATTTCTCCGGGATTTGCAACGGCCAGCATGGTAATCCTGTTTCCGAACCCATCGAGGAATTCACCAAGGTATTCGGGCATCCCTTCCTCACGGTTCTTTCCCGGCTCGAGAGGGGCCCACCAGCGAAGGTAAAGATTGGCAATGGAGGGCACACAAAAGGAATAGCCACTATCTCCCCAATCATCAACACCGTGGTGAATAATGGTGCCAAGATGTTGGTCGCCTGCAATCATAATTGCGAATGCCTTGCGGATCTCCCTTAGCGCTTTGTTCCGTCCGGTCTGGGGCCAGCCGTTGGAATCCAGGTCGGCGTGCAGCCGATTGTTCCGGCTGCCGTGAATGTGCGCGCCGCCGCAGAATACGGTCTGAGAAAGGACAGATTTCATATCGCAGTCGCGCCAGTCGGCCGCCCAGTCTCTGAGGAACTTTAGCTGGCGCTCGCCAAGTAATTTGGCACCGGGGACATCGACACTCTTAGGGTCGTAGTTGGGGTCTGTAATATGGTCCGGCCGAGGCCCCTGCTGCGGAACAAGGCCCTGCGGCCCCGATTTGAACTTACGGTCCTCAATAATGGCAAAGCTTACCCGCCCTACCGTAAGTGTCGTGTAGTACACCCCGATTCCCCGCTGAATCGGAGTCGGGTCATAAGGGTCGGGAAGGTGGCTGGTCTGTGCTCGCTCGACCATTTTCACATATTCAAGGGGGGCTGCATATCCCCCATCATGGCCGGCACGAGTATTTGATTTCTTCCCCCCTGCTCCCCACAAATTAGCCTGGCCTATATCATGGTCGTCGGGTATTGTAACCGTTGGGGTATTGTGAATGATATCTCCGAAATCTCTGCCGAACTTAAGCCAGTAAGCGTAATGCCTGTTATGGTCGTAAACCTGGTCTCCGGAAAAAAACAATAGGTCCGGGTTGAGCTTTTTAATATTTTCAACGATATCGGTTTTAGGAATGTCACCGCCATGGCCTGGATAAATCGAGTTGCCCGTAAATGCGGCGACGACAATGATATCCTTATCGACCGGGTCTTTGCGTATTGTCCCGGTATAATACGCACTCTTGCCGTGAGCGACGCGGTATTCGGTATCTTTCGTAGAATCCCAGTTTTCAACGCGGAAATGCGCCGTCCAGCCGTCCTCAATTACCTGCACCTCGGCTATTTGTTTCCACTTGTTGCCTTTTCTAATCTGGAGCCGGACACTTTTGTCTTCACTTCCCTTCAAGGGATATAACTGCGCTGTCATCTTAAGGATGTTGTTCTGGACGGTGTATAACGCAAAACAAATAACCTTATCTCTGGATACTTCGGGTATTTCCAATTCTTTGCCAATGGCTGTGCCAAATAGCAGGATAGTTGAAAATATCACGGTATGTACTCTTATATTCATAGGCTTCATTCTTATCCTCCTTGTCAATCCAGCTTTAACGGAACAAATTCAAAAAAAGTCTACGTATTTACTCGATTGTAGCTGCTAATATGCCATAAATCATCGAGGAATTCAAGCCCGACCTTTCAGTTTCCTCTTGCTTTACTCGAAACTCTTATGGCGTAACCAGGAAAAAAGGCCGAGCCAAATCAGCCCGGCCTGATGCTAATTCGTTACTTCATAGCCTACCCAACTACCTGAGTTCCGATGACTCTTTGAGTCGCCTTTTAAACTCTGATTCCTTTTTGATGAACAGAACATGATAATTTGCAAAACCAACACTTATTCCGCCGTTCCATGTGTCATATACCTCGTATAAAACAACCATAGATTCTGATGGAGAAGCAGACGGTTTCAAATAGACATAGCCTACTTCGCTGCTCGATTGCCTCGGATTAGTAAGTGTATCCTTTTCAAGACCGTATTCAGCAAGATCTTGCAGACTGTCAGGCCATTGACCACTATGGTCATTAACGTATTTCCTGCAGGCTTTTAGAATCCGATCCATGTTCGTAGCTGACATGACACGCTTAACCAATGAGTCATACTCAAATTCTTCTAACTTGTATCCCTTGGGCGGTTGCAAGCTGAATAGTGAAACATCCAACTCGGCATTGAAAACAATGTCCGTCACAACATGCTGCATAACTTTTCCTTCTCGATTTTCACGAGTTACTTCCATAAGTAAAGGGAGTTTCGTTTCGGGATCAGCCCACACAATTATCTCATGCTTTTCTTCCTCTTTTTTTAATTTAAAACCGATAGCCTGTTTACCACTGATCTGTCGGCTGCCAATATCGTCAACAGAATAATCCACTCTTTCTCTGAAATTTCTAAAGGTATCGTATATATCCAGCATTGCTTTGTCAGCGGGACATACTTTCCCCTTTTTTTTCACTGTGTCCAAGATGAGACTTTTCCCTTTGCCCGTATCTACTATCCAAATTTGTCCGCCTGCAATAGGTGCATTAGGTATTTGCTTTAGAAATTCAAATCGCGAAAGATAAGGATGAATTACCATCACCTCCATAATTGGGGGGTCCTGTTCTTTAGGTCGAACCAGGAAGGTCAGGGTTTTAGAGTTGCGTATGTTTTCCAAAACATCTGCCCAGGCGTCGCTCGAGTTGCCTAACTGACTTATGCCCACCATTATCGCGATAACAATTACTGCTGCAGCAGCTAGTTTTACTATCCCGCTTTTTATAATTGTTCTCCGGATTTGTATGAGTGTGTCTTTTTGCCGAGGTTGCCTTTCCAATACAGCAAGGAGGTCTTCTTCGAGTTTGTCGCGATGGCTGGGGCCGGGAGTATCATCGAACTTAATTTCACGAATGAATTTCTCAAATTCTTTTTCGTTATCGTCCATTTGCCTCACCTTCGATTTGCTACTTTTGTCCTTTATTTAATCCGTGCCATCTGTGCAATCCGTGGTTAAAATTTCTCTGTGACCTCTGTGTTCTCTGTGGCTGATTTTTCCTTTTATTTAATCTGTGAAATCTGTGGCTAATTTCTTTCGCAGTTTGGCAAGTGCCCGTGCCAACTGGCTGCGGACAGTGCCGGGACTGCTACCAAGAACCTCTGCAACTTCGGTTAGTTTCAAATTCTCGAAAAAACGCAATGTGATGATAGTCTGGTACCTTGGCTTTAAAGCAAATACAGCTTCTCTTAAAAGAGTTAGTTTCTCAGCAGATTCGTCGCAGTCAGCAACCTGGCTGTTGACTCGCTCTCGCACGCTTGTACGTAAACGACCTCGTCGAGCGGTCCTTCTCAAGCTGTCATTGACAGCGTTAGTTGCGATTTTATAAAGCCAGTTGCTGAACTGCTGCTTACTGCCTTTGAAATGGTGAAGATTTTCCACTACTTTCAGGAAAACCTCAGCCGTAATATCTTCGGCCATGTGCCTATCAAAGAGCCGATGGACGCAATAGCGAAATACTGCATCATAATGCCTGCGGTACAACCTTACAAACGCCGATGGATTGTCGCGTGCATCCGCTATTAATTGGCCATCATTAGCTGCTTTACTTTCGTCATCCAAACTAATTATTCTCCGGAGTTTACGGGTACCAACTATCATCACTATTATAAATGCGCACCGGACAAAAACGTGGCAAAAAAAATCCGAAATGGTATCATTATTTTATCCCACGGTTGATTATATGGACGAAAACTATGGCTCACTTGTATGGTTTAATTTTTGACGTTGACGGTGTGATTGCCGATACCGAGGCAGTCAATGCAAGGGCTTCTATCAAGGTCTTTGAGGATTTATTCGACATTAAAGACATTAAACGCCAGGATTTCGAGGCCGGTCTCGGACGAGGGGCGGCAGAATATGTCAAGGCCGCTGCCGGAATTCACGGCCTGGAACCGACCGAGGAACAAATCGAAAAGGCAACGCAATTGCGCCAGGAATATTTCCTCAAGATTCTCAGCGAAGAACCTCTGCCTGCCTTCCCCGGCGTGTTGGAGTTGATAGAGCAGGCTTTGCAAAGAGAAGATTTTCGAGTCGCTATCGCAACCTCCAGCACACTTGAAAAATCCCGAGCTGTTTTGGAATCCGCAAAGATACCTTTTCAGAGAATGGTTTATATCACCGGCAGCGACGTTAAAAATAAAAAGCCTCATCCTGAGCTTTTTTTGGTTGCTGCTGAGGGTATGGGTATTGAACCTGCCAATTGCGTTGTCATAGAGGATGCTCCCAACGGCGTGCAGGCCGCCAAGGCAGCCGGTGCCAGGTGTATCGCTGTAACAAACTCCACAGATGCCGCTAAACTCTCCGAAGCAGATTTAGTCTGTAACTCTCTTGAGCAGATTGATATTCTGACAATTGTTAAGCTCCTACAGACAGAATAAACTGTAGGAATCAGGCTGGACCGGATAAATCTATCACCCTTACAGAGGCCAGCTTGAGTTTAATAATCTCTGTCGCCAGATTTGACCACCTCTTGCAGGCATCAAGTACAACACTGTCGCTGCTTGCTGCAATAAGGTCAGTTTTTTTCAACTCGGCATCAGGGCTGAAGAGAAGCTCAATCTCCCAGTTCCAATCGCTCTTCTGTGCCAGCTCGCCAATTAGCGTCTTCAATCGCCCGCTGTTTGAGACCGGACTATCCAGCAGCCACAACACTTTGGCAGTGCCAATTTCTTTCAAAAATCCGCCTACAAGCTGCAAGGCCGGTATTGTTTCGGTGACTTTACGATATGTGCCGTGTATGCTTGCCAGGTCCCGGAAGCAGCCATCTCGGCCCTTAAAAACACAGGCGCCGCTCATCGCTGCTTCTACGGTTATTAAGATGTTATAACCATCGATGGCAATCCCCTGACCTGTAAGATTTTTTAGTGCAATACAGCGTTGATTACGAGAGACGAGATGCTGGTCGGAGCAGGCGCTGCGCATAACAGCCAATCTCTGTCTTTCTGTAAGCGAGAACTTATCACCAACTAATTTCAGGGCGCTTTTTTCGGCATAACCTTTTGTCAGTAAGAGTGAAAAGTCGGCAACAGCCAATTGCAAGTTGGGGATTGCGTTGGGCGCAAACAATTTTGCGTCCGCCGGATGAGGTCCTCTATGTGTTCTCTTGTCAGGCATTGACAAAACTCTCCCAAATCCCGTTATATTCTCTTGCCCTTCTTTCGGGCCTCATTGATCTGCTTACGGCTGCGATGCTGATATTCGCGAAGTGTCTCAATCTTGTATTTTTTTAACAACTCCCGCACGCTGACGCCCGGCTTGGCCGCCTTGAACAGCCACCATGGTGCCAGGTCTTCCTTACTTAGGTTCCGCTCAACGCTCATCTCATCCTTGTTTTCCTTGAGCATCTTTTTGACCTTTTCGCGGTTAAAGTCGTGGTGGGCAAACGTTCGGTCCAAATCCAGCGTTGCGATAAATTGTTCAGGACGCGGCTGCTCAACGTTTTCCATAGTCTTGCCGGTAATGTCGATTATATTACCCGCCCCCACCGGCACAATATAGTAGTGATAGAGTATCGCGTAGGCGTTCAGCGGCGAGCCGCCGCCATACGCACTTGGCCAGAAAACAATATCCACATCCAGCGCATCGCATTCCTGCCACAACTCCGCAAAGTTCAGGTCAAAGCACGTCAGAATGCTTATCCTGCCGAAATCGGTCTCAAAGGCCTTCACACCTTCTGTGCTGCAATGCAGTCCTTCGCCCCAGAACACAAAAACCTTGCGATAATAACCGGCAAGTCGGCCCTTGCGGTCTATCAAAAAATCCGTGTTGTATTGCTTGTTTTCTGCCTGCTCTCGTATTGGGCATATCACGTACATATTGTACTGCTTCGCCAGCTTCGACACGGCTTCGGTGATAGGTCCGGGGACCGGTTCCGCCTCGGTGCCGGCGAATTCCTCCGGCAGGCAGGCGATGTCCACCCCGTTCTTTCCAGCCGTATGCAGGTGTTCAATCGCCAGCTTCAGTTTGGCTTCGCGCTTGCCCCCAAAGCCGATACAAATCGCCGCCACTTTTACCTGTCTGCCGAGCAGTTTATCTCGATCCAGTTGGGCGATGGCCACTGCGGGCGAAATTTCTTGCGCAAATCCCGAACCGGCCGAAACGACAATCAAAAGGCAAATAAGAAACGTTTTGAAAGATTTCATCATCTTTTCCCTCTTGCTCTAAAGTCATCATTTTTGGCGCAAAACCTGCTGCTTATATACGATGTTATGCTGCTTGCACCGATGGTTCATTGTACATGTATCGGCAGTGATGTCAAAAACAGATTGACATAACCGCCTGCCAGCCCTACTATTGGGTTTTTAGCGTGTTGCTGTTATAGGGCAACTAAATGTCGAGCCATAACTTAGCACAAATCAAGATTGACGATTTGGAGATAATCGGCTATTCGGTCGCCGGCGAAGAGACCGTGGTTGCAATGCCTCAGTTGAACGTTTGTTTCGATATCGGCAAAGCACCGAATCAGGTTATCTCCATCAATCACGTTCTACTTACGCATGGTCATATGGACCACGCCGCCGGCATTGCGTATTATCTATCACACCGTAACTTTTCCGGTCAATCGCCAGGCACTATACTGGCTCCCAGGAATTTATTGGGCCCGATAAGAGAGATTATCGATGCCTGGTCTCGGCTGGACGGCAACAAGGTGCCCGCTAATCTGGTCGGTGTAAAAGCAGGTGATGAATACCAGATCAAGCCGAATTTATTTACAAGGGTGTTCCCGACAAAACACAGCAAGGGTTCTGTTGGCTACACCGTAATCGAAAAGAGAAAAAAAATTAAGCCCGAGTACGCAAAGCTCAAAGGACCACAAATCGTCGATTTAAAAAAGCAGGGAGTCGAAATTGATTACCCGCTCGAGATTCCAATTGTTACCTATCTGGGCGATACGCAGTATGTCGACTTTTCACAATTGAAATATATTGTTGAGAGCAAAATCTTAATCGCCGAATGCACATTCTATGAGACCGAGCATTCCGGAAGGGCCGAGGCCGGCAGGCATATGCACATCAACGAATTTGCAGAGCTGATAGAAAAACTGCATAACGAGCATATCATTATCACACATACGACGCAGCGAACGCCTATGCGGGAAATTCGCAGGATATTAAAAGAGGCGCTCTCGGCAGAAAAATACACAAGAGC
>CAYVIT010000028.1:0-32013 GCA_964451425.1 uncultured Pirellulales bacterium | reverse complement strand
CCGGGCCCAATCTTCAAGTCTTTGGCCATCAATTATTTATGGTTGGTGGCTTTTCTTGTTCGGAACCGTCTGATGGGGTGCGCAACAAATGCGCAACAAAAACACGTCCCATCGCCTTGGAACTTGCCTGCCGTGCCTTATCCAGAAGACCATTCTTTACAGCCAAGTAGAATTTCCTCGTCGTCTCAAAGCTTCGGTACCAATAACAATTGAATCATCCGGGGCAAAATAAACGGCGTTTGGTGTGAATGGTTCGCCATAGCGATTGTTTATTAGCTTTGGATTACCCATAGTGCCCTAATTTAAAGCGCCCAATGACAATTACTGCCTGGTTTGACAAAAACTCCGGCGGGAAACCTCAGCCCGTAGGTCAAAAGCGGCCCAATCCCTGGGGATTGTACGATATGTACGGTAATGTCTGGGAATGGTGCAGCGACTTTTACAAAGTGGACTATTATCAGGAAAGCCCTGAAGAAAAGCCGAAAGGACCGAAGACCGGAGAAACAAAGGTGGTACGCGGCGGCGCATGGAAATTCAGCGCCGAGAGCTGTCGCTCCGGTTATCGTTACAATGAAAATCCCGGCTATGTTGATGGCTGCTTTGGATATGATATCTACGGCTTTCGCTGCGTTAGAAATGCCCCGCCGGACTGTAACCTTTAAGGCCGCATAAACGTATAAGACCGTGAAAAGACAGTTGTTCGTGGACTGTTATGGGATTAGCTGCCTAAATCACGGCAGCTTACAGGATTTTACCTTTTCACCTTCTATTTGATTCGAAGGCTGGCAAGATAGCGATTTTGGAAAATTATGATTTTTCGAGACTATAGCAGGTTTATAGTGTATAATCGTTCTCACTTATTTACACTTAATTGATTATTAGATACAAATGATTGTTACAACAATCCTTGGAGGTATGTCATGTCTCAGAAGCTCAGACTTATACCGGCCCTGATTTTGCTCGTGTTTGTTGCACAAAACACGATGGCGGCGCAAACCTTACCCCCGGCTAACCAGTGGATTCCGCAAGATGTGGTGATTTCACTGGAGCTGACACAGCCAAAAGCGCTGCTCGAATTGTTGTCGGGCGAGAAGGCGACCGCGGCTGTCACTGCGCTGCCGCTGTATCAGAAGCAGGCATCGACAGCAAAGTTCAAAGAGCTCCTCAACCTTATCAATTTCCTGGAGATTACGTTAGACACAGATTGGCGGACAGGCCTGGCGAAACTGACCGGCGGCGGCATCACACTTGCCATCTGTCCGGAGGACACGGTTTTGGTGATCATCGACGCCGAAGATGAGAATATGCTTCAGAAGTTTCACGAGATACTGCTCAACATGGCCCGGTCCGAGGCCGACAAACAAAATCAGCCAAATCGAGTGGCATCCACAGAAACAGAATACGAAGGTGTCACGGCGTGGACTTTCGACGGAGAAGAATCGCATGCAATAATCGGCAAGCGTCTGGTCTTCGCCAACCGTCCCGAAGGGCTCAAAGCCGTCCTGGAACTTCGCGCCAATTCCAAGAGCGCAAACCTAACATCGAACAGCACCTACCAGACTGCAAAGCGGGCAGTGAAACCCGACGCCGCCGCGACAGTCTTTGTAAACCTAAAGCCCCTTGTGCAAATTCCCAACATCGCGCAGCTTCTCGAGCAACAGCGCCAAAATCCACTGGCGGCATTGCTCTTCGCCGGAATCATTGAAACGGTGCGCGATTCGAATTGGTTGGCACTGGGTCTGCACATCAAAGACAACACGTTAGATTTTCAGTTATCGGTAGACGGCAAGACGGTGGCTCCGACAAGTCCCGTCGCCTTTGCCATACCAAACAAATCCGGTGAAGGCACTCTGCCAAACCTGTCGGTACCCCGTCGCATCGCCGCGTTAAGTCTGTATCGTGACCTGCATAGTTTCTACGCCGCCAAGGATGACCTTTTTCCCGAACGTACGTCCGGTTTGATCTTTTTCGAGAACATGATGGGTATATTCTTCAGCGGCCGTGACCTGACCAACGAGGTTCTGATAGAGACAAAGCCTGAAATCCGCCTGGTAGCAGCCGAACAGGAATATGATTCCTCAATCGGCGTACCACAGGTCAAGTTCCCTGCCTTTGCCTTAATCCTTCACCTTCGTCACCCGGAGCAGTTCAATGAAGTAGCTGAGGAAGCGTGGCAGAAGGCCGTGGGCCTAATCAACTTCACTCGCGGCCAGCAAGCGATGCCGGGGCTAATCATCGACCGTCCCTTGCAGGGAAAAACAAAGTATACAGTAGCCTACTTCTCGACCTCCGGGATCGAAGACAAGACTAATCTGGACCCGCGATTCAATGTCCGCCCAGCTTTGGCCATGCCGGGCGAATACTTAATCCTAAGCTCCACCGATGGTTTGGCCAAAGACCTGATCGATGCCCTACATCAAGAGACCGAACAGACTCCCGAACCACTCGCCGGAACCCACAGCCTGGTTGAACTCGAAGGAGGCCAGTTGGCCTCGATACTCGAAGCCAACCGCAAAACATTGGTTCGCGGGAACATGGTCGATAAAGGCAGCACACAGGAACAGGCCGAAGCTAATATCGATATGTTCATCAGCCTGGCGAAGTTTCTGGACAGCGCTAAGTTGGACATTGGGGTGCACGAGAGTCTTACCCGGGCAGGCTTGGAAATAAAGCTGAACTTACAATAACAGTGGATTTGCGCTAACGTTCAACCACGGTGCGTGGTACGTTGGTTGGAAATACCAAAAAGGAATCTCGCATGGTTTTGCAGATTGACAAACCGCAGGGGCATAATGAATCAAAAAAGGCTCACCCTGCAATTGCTGAAAAGCTTACGGATCCTGTCTGGGCCTGGAGAGAATACCAGACGGACGCTCAGCGGCCGTGGAACCTCGCTCAGGCCGGGCACCTGTACCGGCGTGCAGCTTTCGGGGCTACCTGGGACCAATTACAGCAGGCACTCTCCGATGGGCCGCAGCGAACCATCGATAAGCTAATGCGGCCGCAAGCCGACATAGGAGCGTTTAACAGCGCGTACGACGAGTATGAAAGCTCGGGCACTGGCTCAGCCGAAGGCCTGCGTGCGTGGTGGCTGCGTAGGATGATTCTAACTCCGCATCCTTTGCTGGAGAAGATGACCCTGTTCTGGCACAGCCATTTTGCTACGAATAGTGCGAAGGTCAAGAACGCCCGTTTGATGCGACAATACGTTCAACTTTTGCGAAGCCACTCCCTGAACTCGTTCCAGTCCCTGCTGAAAGGCATTTCGCGCGACCCAGCCGTGCTCATCTACCTCGGTGCCGAAACCAATCGCAAAGCACTTCCCAACGAGAACTTCGCCCGACCGCTTATGGAAGTCTTCACCCTGGGCTCCGGTCACTACACGGAAAAGGATGTTCAAGAAGCTGCCAAGGCCTTTACGGGCTTGTTTGTGCTGAGAGGCCGGCTTCGTTATATACCTCGCGAACACGATGGCAATCTCAAGCATATCCTCGGCCAAAAAGGTGACTTCACGGACGATGATGTCCTGCGAATAGTGCTCGAACAGCCCGCCACTGCGTGGACGCTGGTCCGAAAGCTGTACTGCTGGCTGATTTGCGAGACTGACGAACCCAATGCGAAGCTGATTGCCCCACTGGCTAAATCCTTCGCAAAAGACTACGATATACTAAAGCTCGTAGAAACAATGCTGCGTTCCAACCTGTTCTTCTCCCCGGCAGCATATCGCCGGCGGATTAAATGCCCGGTTGAGTTCGCCCTGGGCATTGTAAAACCACTGGAAGGAGTAATCTCCACAACGCAGCTTGCCCAGGACTTGGCCGGCATCGGTCAGAATCTGTACTACCCGCCCACTGTGAAAGGCTGGACCGGCGGACGGCACTGGATAAACAGCGCTACAATGGTGGAACGCCATAATCTGGCCTTAGCATTACTACAAGGCTCGGGGCCTTATGGCAACAAACTCAATCCGTGGGCTGTCGCCAAAAAGCACGGATGTTCGACATCTGAATCCGCCGCTGGTTTTCTGCTCGACCTGTTCCTGCAGGGTGACCTGGAGCCTGATGTTCGTGGCGCCCTGCTGAAAACAGCAGTAGCACCTGCCGATGCAAGTGATACTATTCCAGCAGATACAGTACGCCGTTTTGCACATGCGGTAGTCACATTACCTGAGTTTAATCTGGCTTAGATTTGGAGAAGATGCCATGGACTATACAAGACGCGATTTTTTGAAGACCACTTTAGGTAGCTCAACACTACTATCGTTCGCATCCGCCACGCCGCACTTCCTGGTTAGCTCGTTGATGGGCGCTGCGGCCCGGCGTGATGAACATGACACGGTGCTCGTAGTGATCCAGCTCTCCGGTGGTAACGACGGTCTGAATACCGTGGTTCCGTACGGCGACGATGAGTACGGCCGAAACCGTCCTACGCTGCGTCTGCCAACCAAAGAGCTGCACAAAATCAACTCGATGATGGGCTTCCATCCAAGGATGGGGGCATTCGCGCGATTGTATAAACAGGGATATCTAAGTGTCGTTCAGGGTGTCGGCTATCCGAATTCGGACCGCTCTCATGAGGGTGCGATGCGGATATGGCATACTGCCGACCCCGATAGTCCCGGTCGCCAAACCGGTTGGCTGGGTCGGGCTGCCGACAGCGTATGGAATCCGAACACAACAAACGCACCTGCCATATTTATCGGGCCGATCGCCCAGCCGTTTGCCCTGAACGCCGAGAACGTAGTCGTCCCGTCCATACGCTCGCTTCAAGACCTCACGACCAGCCAAATACCCGGCTATCCAAAAGACCAATCTCAACGGAAACGTGCATCTGAACTTCCCCGTGCAGATAAGGGGAATTCATGGTTGGATTTCCTGCAGCGCAGTACGCTCAACGCTTACACTAACAGCCAGCGAATCGAAGCGGTGACCAAGGCGTCAGCCAACACGGCCGAATACCCTTCGTTCCAGCTTGCCGCCACCTTCCGTACGATTGCACAACTTATTAGGGCCGATATCGGTATCCGGATTTTCTTCATGGAATTCGGTGGCGGCGGGATCGGCGGCTTTGATAACCACGCCAATCAACTGGGTAACCATTGCGCCTTGCTGCACCAGTTGTCCGAGTCAGTTGCAGCCTTTGTCGACGATCTAAGGCGTGACAAGCTGCTTGACAGGGTCCTGTTGATGACGTTCTCTGAATTTGGCCGAACAGTCAAGGAAAATGGCCGGCGCGGCACCGGACACGGCGCCGCTGCCCCTGTGTTCCTGGCCGGCGGCAAGCTAAAAGGGGGTCTTATAGGCCCACGCCCCAGCCTCACTGATCTTGATAACGGCGCCCCAAAGTTTCACACCGACTTCCGCAGGGTTTACGCTACCGTGCTGGACCATTGGCTTGGCTTCGATAGCCGAGCCGTGCTCGGCAGACAGTTTGAATCTCTCAATGTTCTGAATGTTTAACCTGTTCGACCTATTATATTGCTTAGGCCGGCAATGTAGTGAGTGGACTAATCCGTATATGGTATACTGCCCAAGTGGGGCCAACATTGCATGGAAGTTCGATGCCGGTAAGTTGACGGCTGTCGGTATTGACCCGAACCATCCCTGGTTTTAGCGGATTCTGTAACCAATTTCCCTTGATTTCGCAGTATCCTAAATATATTCCAAAAATGCGTTTTAAGTCCTTTGTGAGCTTTACACAAGTCGGACATACCTACTTCATAGAGAAAAGTAAAAAATTCAAATCAGCTCGCACATAAACTGTTGACAATTCCGGCAATTATGGATATATAAGGAAACCAAGATGGATAGCGTAAATCCATAACGAAAATAGCATTTTAATGAAACAGCAGTATAGTAGGAGGAAAACCACTATGAGCGAAAACACGAGAAAAGACACATCTCGTCGCGAGTTTTTGAAAAACACCGGCCGAATCGCTGCGACTTCGGCCCTGATAGGGGGTATCGCTCCGCGCATCTATGCAGGAGAGAACAATACCATTAAAATGGCCCTGATAGGTTGTGGCGGACGGGGAACCGGCGCGGCATCGAACGCGCTCTCAGTCAAGAACGGGCCAATGAAGCTTGTTGCTATGGCAGACGTTTTCGAGAACCGTCTTGCTCGCAGTTACAAGAGTTTGAAGGACGGACACTCTAAACAGGTAGACGTGCCCGAGGACTGCCAGTTCATCGGCTTTGATGGTTACAAGAAGGCGATGGACTGTCTTGACGCAGGCGATATAGCGATTTTTGCAACACCTCCGGCATTCCGCTGGGTGCATTTTACATACGCCATCGAGAAGGGCCTGAACATCTTTATGGAAAAGCCTGTCACCGTGGACGGCCCGACCAGTCGGCGGATGTTCAAGCTCGCCGAAGAGGCAACAGCGAAGAACCTAAAAGTAGGAGTGGGATTGATGTCCCGTCACAGCCGGGCGCTTGAAGAACTGGCCAAGCGCGTTCACGACGGCGAAATCGGGGACCTCATCCTGCAGCGAGGCTACAGGATGGGCGGCCGGGCCTGCACAACAGGTCCCAAGCCGGACAATATGAGCGAGTTGCTCTACCAGATTCAGCGGTTCCACAGCTTCATCTGGGCCAGCGGCGGCATGTACAGCGACTTTTACATCCACATCATCGACCATCTCGGCTGGATGAAAAACGCCTGGCCGGTTAAGGCCCAGGTGCTCGGCGGCCGACACTATCGCGGCGATAGCGTTGACCAGAATTTCGACCATTACGCGGTAGAATACACGTATGCCGACGGAACGAAGTTCGATTTCGACGGGCGTGCCATGACGGGCTGCAAGGGCATCTACTCGAGCTACCTTCACGGCACCAAAGGTATGGCGATCGCTTCCAAGAACGGCGATTGTGGAATGCCCTCCAGCACTTACAAGGGCAAGAATCCGATGAAATCGAACTTGCTCTGGGAATCCAAAGTCAGACCGGACGAGCGGAATCCATATCAAAACGAATGGAACGACCTGGTGGACGCCATCCGCAACGACAAGCCCTACAACGAAACCGAGCGCGGCGTTCAGGCCAGCCTCGTGACGAGCCTGGGCCGCATGGCCGCACACACCGGCCAGGAAATCACCTACGACGATATCCTCAACTGCGACCACGAGATGGCGCCCGGCTTGGATAAGTTGACGATGGATTCTGCTGCACCTCTGCAGGCCGATGCCGACGGTAAATATCCCGTCCCACAGCCGGGCAAAATAAAAGACAGAGAATACTAAGATTTCGTTTGGTTCGTGTAGAGTGACAATTTGTCCAGGTGTTAATATGTAAGGTATCTTGATGCACAACTTTAACACTGTTTCTTATCGTGTGGTCGCATTTTTAATACTGTCGGCCATTTGCGTTCTCGCCTGTAAGTCCCCGAAAGACGTAGAAGGCAAAAACAGTGAACACAAGAAAAAATATACGGAGACAATTACTTCCAAAAACGGTGAGGAGATTTCCTTCGATATGGTGTTTGTTCCCGGCGGAATATTTGACATGGGAAGCCCGGAGGACGAATCAGGCCGTAAAGACGATGAAGGACCACAGCACAAAGTGCGTATCTCGCCCTTTTACCTCTGTACAACTGAGACTACACTTGAGCTTTTTCTGGCCTACTACCAAGAGACGATGAGCACAAAGAAAGACTTTTTCGAAGCGGAACAAGGAAAGGAAGAAGCGGAGCAAAGCAAAAAGGACGTTGACGCAATCACGGGTCCTACTCCTGTTTATGGGGACCTGACAATGGGTTACGGCAAGAAGCACCCGGCGATGGGGATGACCTGGCACAATGCTACGAATTTCTGCAAGTGGCTTTCAAAAAAGACAGGCAAAAGATATCGTCTACCGACAGAGGCGGAATGGGAATATGCCTGCCGGGCTGGCAGCTCTAACGCCTTCAGCTTCGGAAACAACCCAAAACAGCTTGCGGACTTCGCCTCTTATGAAGACAATTCTGATGACGAGGCCGGCGAAGTCGCCAAGAAAAAAACCAATAGCTGGGGTCTGTACGATATGCTGGGCAATGTTCGCGAATGGGTTTACGACTTCTACAGTCCTGATGCATATAAGGATGCTGCCAAAAAAAATCCAACCGTCGACTCACGAGGCCCAACGAGCGGTAAGGTACACGTGGCTCGCGGCGGCGACTACAGCAGCTCGATAGATGAGCTTCGCTGCGCAGCCAGGGCATTCGAAGAAGATTGGTGGCGTTTCGGCGACCCACAGATACCCAAGAGCAAGTGGTGGCTGCCCGAAATGGATATCATAGGTTTTCGGATAGCCACATCTATAGAACCATATTCAGGCAAATAAAACGCAATAAATGAAAGGATGAGTCCAATGGATGCTTCGCAAAATACGACACGGCGCACATTTCTAAAAGGCACGGCCGCTTTAGCAGGCGGTGCACTGGCAAATAAACTGATTATCGACAAAGCAGCTTATGCCTCCGGCAGCAATATCATCCGCGTTGGTATGATTGGCTGCGGTGGACGTAACACCGGAGCCGCCGCCCAGGCACTAACGGCGGATCCCGGCGCACGGCTGGTAGCAATGTGTGACATCTTCATGGACCGTGTCAAAAGCAAACTCCGAATTCTGAAAGAGCAGAAAAATGAACAGGTCATAGTGGACGACGACCACTGCTTTGCCGGCTTCGACGGCTATAAGCACGTGATTGAGGCATCGGATGTGGTAGTGATTGCCAACGCGGCCAAGTTCCATCCACTCCATGCCATAAGTGCAATTAAGGCAGGAAAGCACGTATTCGTAGAGAAGCCCCACGGTATCGACCCGGCCAGTGTCAAGCTCATGCAGCAGGCGGCAGAGCTGGCAAAGCAAAAGAAACTGTGTCTCGTTTCCGGTCTGCACAGCCGGTACCACGCAGGCTACGCCGAAACGGTCCAGCGGATACACGACGGCGCTATCGGCGACGTGGTCGCCATTGAAGAAAATTTCCTACGCGGTCCATATGGTGTAATCGAACGCAAGGCAGGACTGACGGAATTACAGTGGCAATGCAGTACCCAGTACCACTTCCGTTGGCTCTCCGGAGATGATGTCCCCCAATCGCTGGTGCATAACCTGGACCGTTCCAGTTGGGCCATGAAGAACAAGGCCCCTGTGAAATGTCATGGTTTGGGCGGCCGGTCTTCGATGACCGAGCCGATCTATGGAGATGTGTTCGATCACCATTCGGTTGTTTACGAATTCGCCAATGGCGTGCTAATCTACGCCTTCTGCAGAACTACGAACGGATGCCACAACGATTCTTCCAGCGTCGTGCTTGGCAGCAAAGGCAAGGCGAACATTACGGGGTGCCGGATATGGGGCGAGACAAACTGGCGATGGAAGGGAAGGTGTGATCCTTACCAAAGAGAACACGATGTACTTTTTAAGGCGATTCGCTCCGGCGAGCCCATCAATAACGGCGACTACATGGCCCGCAGCACTATGATTACCGTAATGGGACAAATATCATGTTATACCGGCAAGGAGGTGACGTGGGAGCAGATAAACAAGTCAGACTTCTACTACCCTCCCAAGCCGGAGGATTGCCGTGACGATATGGAACCGCCTGTAAAGGCCGGCCCTGATGGCAGCTATCCTGTGCCCAAACCAGGTTTTACTAAAATGATTTGAGCTGACCCCGTTAGGAATAAGTCGAACCGGGGAAGTGCCGGAGTTACAGTCGGGATTTCTAACTGGGCTGACAAAAACTAACCGCAAAATTGGTAATTGGTTATTGGTTATTGGTGACTTGTTACTGGTAAATCACCAATAACCAGTAACCTAATCCCGACTTTTTGACGAAACTTCCACCTGTCGAGCGCCTCAAGGCCGAACGGCAGTTGCCGCAGAATTGGCGTTCATTTGCGTCGAATATCTCGGTAAAGCAAGGCAAAAGACGCTTCCCTGACCAGGTATGCTTTCGGCCCAGATTCGCCCCCCCTGTGTATCGATTAATTGTTTTGCCACATACATTCCCAAACCGATACCCTGTGACCCCGGCCCAGCATATTTATCGCTTTTAATGAAATTATTGAAAACCTCACTTACATCCTCGCCGCCTATTCCAATGCTGGGATTCCGTATATCAACCCGCACCTCATCGGCCAAATCCCCGGCTGTAATTTGGATAATACTACCCATCGGTGAAAATTTGATGGCATTGTCGATGAGATTAACGAGTATCTGCCTGACCACAGCCTGGTCCGCATTTACATTGAAACCGGCATCAGACGGGAAAGGCGCCGACAACTGTATCTTTTTTTCAGAAGCTAAGCTGTTAAGCAAAAGCATTGCTTCAGAAACCGCCTCTTTTATAACAACTTTTGTTTTTTTGAACTTCACATCCCCCGTCTCTATTTTTGAAATATCAAGAAAGTCGCTGATGATTTTAGCCAACCTGTCGATCGCCTTATCAGCGATTTCAAGTTCTTTTCGAAGCTGAGCGCTTACCGCCCCTAACCTTCCAGCCATCGCATTAGAAACAATCCCCTTGAAGATACCCAGCGATGTTCTAAGCTCGTCAGAAACAGTTACGGCCAAGTCGTCTTTCAGCCGATCGTAACTCCTGAGTTTCTCTTCTGCCTTTCTACGCTTCACCACATTCTCTATGTTTACAGGCAAAACTTTAAGGTAATTATGATTGTCGTCTTTAATAAGATAATCAAACGCACCAGCCTTCATAGCCCTTACGGCGATTTCCTCATCACCGGTCCCTGTGGCGATAATGACCGGAATATCCTCCATTGAATCAAAGATGTCAAACGCCGTTCCATCACCAAGAAGATAGTCTACAATTGCGATGTCAAATGTGTCGGTATCCAATATGCTAATGGCTTCTGAAACAGAACCTGCTACTGTGCAATCATAAGGCAGCTCTTCGTCTTTCACGAACCGCTGAAAAGCCTCCTGGTCTACTCTGTCATCTTCGATTAGAAGGACTTTATATCTTTCATTATCCATACATTACCTTCCTTTCCCCGGCGAGATGCAAGTTCGTATATTCTCCTAACTTCTTAATAACAGCTTCTCTCCTATTTTAACGCCCGCAAAAGCCCCCTTCCCGATGCTGCATTTTGGCAGGGTAAAACAGAAGCTGTTTCCCCGTTCGTGCTCGCTTTCAATCCATATAAATCCGCCGTGCATTTCCACTAATTGCCCGGCCAGCGGCAAGCCAAAAGCCAAGACTTTTTTGTCAGAATGGAGCTGCTCATCAATCAATGCAAAGAGGTCAAAAACCTTATCCATCTCCTTACTTGCAATAATGGGGCCGTTATCCTGCACCTCAACTGCGATCTGATAGCCAATATCTTTTACTTGCACTTTGACACGCCCCTTTGAAGGAGTGGACTTTATTGCATTATCAACAAGATTGGTTAGTACCTGTACCATCCTGTCATAATCTGCATCGACAATGAGTTCAGAATCCGGCTCAAAAGCCTCCAAGAGGACTTTTTTTTCAGCCGCCAGAGGCGATAACGCCTTTACAACTTCGGAGACAACCGAGTGAAAATTAAACTCGGTCGGCTTCAATTTCATCTTGCCCTCATCAATTTTAGAAATGTCAAGAAAATCATTAATAATCTCTCCGGCCTTATCAATATGCCCGTCAGCCAGCAATCTCAATAATGCCTCTGAAACCATAATAGCCAATTCACATCTTAGCTGGTTTCGCTGCTTCAGTTTTTTATTCGCCCTTTTAAGCTCTTCCTCAACAAGAATGCGGTCCGAAACATCGCGGGCCATTCCAACAATCGCAATTTCATTTCCGTTTTCGTCCTGAATAACCGACCTCGAGAGAGAAACGGGAAATACGCTGCCGTCTTTTCGTTTGTGGTAAAAGCCGACCTGCCAGGCGCTTCCATCATTCTGGGAAGCACCTTTCATCTTCATATACTCACTTTGCTGTTTTCCTATCCATAGCATATTGCTGTCTTTTCCAATAACATCTTCCTCTGTGTATCCGTAACTCTCACAAAATGCCCTGTTGACGAAGATAATTCTGTTCCCCATATCGGCAATATAAACACTGTCATCGGTGCTCATAACAGCACCGGAGAGCAACTGCAGTCTTTCTTCCATCTTCCTGTGCTTAATGACATTCTCGACGGTTATTGGAAGAGCTTTGAGGTAGTTTCGTTCGCTGTCTTTTACCAGATAATCATAAGCGCCGGCCCTCTGGGCTTTGACAGCTATTTCTTCATTACCCGCTCCGGTGACAAATATAATGGGAGTATCCTTCACAAAATCCAGAATGTCAAATCCGGTACCGTCTCCAAGCTCGTAGTCTGCAATTGCAACGTCGAATCTTTCAGAAACCAGTTTGCTCCGGGCCTCTGAAACAGAAGCTGCAATCACACAATCATACGGAAGACTTTCGTCTTTCACCATTCGCTCAAAAGCCATTTGGTCGAGCTTATTGTCCTCAATCAGCAAAATTTTGTATCTTGTATTTTCCATAATCTTATTCTCCTTCCGGCAACTCGCTCAAAGTCCAGTACAACTCAAGTACCCTGATTGCCTCTACGAACTTTTCATAATCAACGGGCTTGACGATATAGCCCGCAACACCCAGCTCAAAGCTTGCATCTATATCCGGCGCCTCTTTAGATGTGGTTAAGGCCACGACAGGAATCTTTTTCAACTCACCCTCCCCTTTTGCGATTTTCATGAATTCGATGCCATTCATCTTCGGCATATTCAAATCAAGAAGTATAACACATGGTTTTTTATTGCTTTCGTTTCTTAAATACTCCAACGCCTCCTCCCCGTTGACAACATGAACCAGTTGATTGATAACCTTCAAATCCTTAAGTGCACGACTGACTGTCATCGCATCTATTCTGTCATCTTCAACTAACAATATTGGCTTCAAGTTTCGCATTATCTACAACCTCACTTTCCTGCCCCGGCAAAGTAAAGAAAAATGTGCTTCCTTCGCCAGGTTTTGATTCAACCCAAATCTTTCCACCATACATCTCCACGATTTTTTTTACGACGCTAAGACCCACCCCTGTACTTTCAACTTCATCACGCGGCGACAATGTCTGGAATATCTGGAAAATCTTTTCGAAGTATCGTTCTTCAATCCCGGGACCATTGTCGCTAACACTGAATTTCCAAAAGCCGTTCTCCTGAACACAGCCGATTGTTATCCGGCCCTGTGGCTTGTCCATATATTTGACAGCATTACTCAGCAGATTCTGGAACATCTGTATAATGCGGGTTTCCTCAAACTCGACCACCGGCAATTTGTCTTCGACGGTAATCTCAATGTTTTCCGGCGGCACAATCGTGTCAATAACTTCCGGGACAAGCTCATTCAAATTTATCTTAATATGTTTTTCTTTAACGCGCCCTACCCTTGAATATTGAAGCACGCCATCAATCAGGTTGTGCATCCGAGACACTCGGCTCGAAAGCAAATTCACTTGCTCTCTACCGTCCTCATCAAGCTTGTCGGCATAATCGGTCACCATCCAGTCGGCCAGGGTTTTAATCCCGCGCAGCGGCGCCTTCAAATCGTGTGAAACGACATACGCAAAATCCTTTAATTCCTTATTGACACTTTCTACTTCTTTCAGAAGTTCAGCCTGCCTTTCCTCCGCCCGCTTGCGCTCAGTGATGTCTTTGACAATATGGACAGATGCAATAACATCACCTTTCTCATCGAATATAGGAGAAGTAGATGCTTCAACATAAAATCCCAGATGAGGTTCAAAGTACTCTGCTCTTTGTGGTTTTTTCGTATCAAGGGTTTGTTTATGAGGACAAACTGCCGGAGGTTCTTTTGTTCCATGAATTATTTCATAGCAGACTTTGCCAATAAGCTCTTCTGGCTTGGCCTTAAAAGCGTCAGCAAAAACCTTATTTACCCTTACAAGCTTGAAATCCTTATCTTGAATCGAAACCAAATCCGTAATGGAGTTAAAGGTTGTTATCCATTCTTCCGCCGCTTGTTTTAATTTCTCTTCCGCTTGCTTACGCTCGGTGATGTCTACAACGGCACCAGTCAAATACAAAATGTGGTCGTTCTGATCATAGATGGGCTTGCCCTGATCGCGCAGCCAGCGAACAGCACCGTCTGGGCATACGATCCGGAATTCCGCCAAATACGCACAATGCTCACGTAAGGTACGTTGAATCTCACCGTCAACCATGTCCCGGTCCTCAGGATGAACACGCTGGAGGAAATCCTCAACCGGCTGTGAAGACTTGACTGCTTCAAGCCCAAGAATCCCGTTAAAGCTGGCATCTCGCGTGTCCTGATTGGTTGACAGATCCCACCGCCAGGTGCCCATCTGCGCCGCGGAAAGCGCCACTCGTAAACGTTCTTCGCTCTTCTTCAGTGCTTCTTCCGCCCGCTTGCGCTCGGTGATATCGCGTGCGACGGCTATTATGTAGTCTTCTTTGCCTTGACTTACATACTTTAAACTTGTCTCAGCATAAAATGTCGTTGCATCCTTGCGCTTATGCCGGCCTTCTATGACTAAATCTGTCTTGAGTTTGAGTTCTTCTGCTTTCTGCTGCCAAACAGAGTCATCCGGTATAGACTCATCAACATCTTTAAGGGTCATAGTGAGCAATTCTTCTCGCGTATACCCGAGACTGGCGCACGTTCTGTCGTTCGCATCCAGGAAACGACCCCATTGGGGCTCTATGAGAAAAATACAGTCATTTGACTGGTCTATCAGATTTCGAAATAATTGCAGTTTTTCTCCGGTCTTTTTTCGTTCTGCAACTCTGCCCAGATGCTCAGCAACCACATCTAACAAATCACGTTCTTCTATAAGGAACGGACTTTCGTCGCCATCTGATTTCTCTCCAAGGTAGTAGACCTCAACATCCCCGGCTTTCTCTCCTGCTACATTTATCTGTGCGTGCTGACTCAATTCTGTTTTTTCGAAATTATCCGTTTCATATTTGACGCCATTGAAAGTGATTCTTACGCAGGTGACATCAGGATATTGATACGCACTGTGAATCAGATAGACTGTTTCCTGAAAAATCTGCTCCAATGAAATTTCCGGCTGTTCAACAAGTTTTGAAAGGCTAAACAGGCAGTTCAGCTCCTTAATCCGCTTCTCTAATATATTTTGAGCCGCCGTACGCTGCTCAACTTCACCTTTGAGTTCCGTATTCACCGACGACAATTCCGCAGTACGCTCCTTAACTTTTATCTCTAATTGTCCCTTGGAATCTACTAATTCCAAATCACGCAGTTGGATTTGCTCTAACATTTCGTTGAATGTGTCTATTAGCCGGCCCACCTCATCGTTACTATGCTTTATGGCTCGAGTAGAATAGTCCTTCTTTTGTGAAACGTCTTTTGCGACCTCAGACAGACTTATAATTGGTCCGGAAACCACTTTCTGAAGCTTCGATGACAGAAAGTACGCTACAGCCATTACGAACAGCAAGGTGCTGATGGCAACAACGATATTCCACATTAACGCAGCAGATATCTTGCTCATATCATCCCGCAAATAAACAGTGCCGATCATTTCGCCATCAAGCTTAATCTGCTGGAACAGCGATAGATAGCCATGTTCAAAAGAGTGGCTGTCCTCCTGAGGTTCGGGTGGTCGAATCTTTTCAGTTATTCCTTTGCGATGGTGTTCAACAAAGACCTGGCCCTGTTTGTCGTAGATGCAGGCAAATACAATAGAAGCACGGGCATGTAGTGCTGAGAGAATCTGTTCTGCGTCCTTTTTATCTGAAAAAGCCAGCGATGCTTTACAGTTGTCTGCTATTATATCGGCGTGTGTGTGCAGGTCATCTACAAGCTGGCGGCGAACCTCGATATGTCCCCATATAACGAAGATGGTAATCGCCAGCAGCAGTATAACAGCGCTTGTCAGCATAATAATTGCTGTAAGCTTCTGTCTTATCGTTATATTTTGAAGTTTGGACGTAATCACTTCTCTTTTTCCTCCGGGGACTCTTCTTTGACCACTCTTTTTGCCAGCCGTAAAAGCTTGGAGCTGATTTTCAGTTCGGCGCGCTTGGCGGCGGCAAGATTGATTTCAAAACGAACCTTGTTCTCCTCCATCAGGAAATTGATGACCCCGCCGGTTTCAAGAAAACCTTTCACCTCTCCAACCGTCAGCACTGAGTGGTTTTTAACTGAATCTATGGCTTCCTTAAGCTCTTCTTTCTGACAAGAACAAATAAACAGCACGTGACATTTCCTGATAGCGTTGATTATCCGCTGCAGCTCGGCTTTATCGTTCGGGCTGGAATTTTTCAGTTCTTTGAAGCCCTTAAACCGCTTGATAACAACCTTTCTGTTCTTAGCCTGTTTATCTTTAAGAAGCTCAAAGGCATTTTCAAACGGGCACTTACCTAAGATGCCAATTGTTATTGGCTCATTGCTATCACCTATTTCCCCTTTGGGCCATTCCACGAATTTGATAAAGTTATATAAAAACGCAGCCTTGATTTTATACTCCTGGCTTCGCGTGGAATCAGCGAGGGCCTCTGGTACGATTGGCACCACAAGCAAGGCCATAGCTAAAACTATAAGAATGTAAACTTTACTTTTCATTCAACAGGACTTATAAAATCTTTTGTATTAGCAACTTCTAATTCCTTATTTTAGAATTTGTATTGCAGCCGGGCGAAGAGGGTGAGTCCCGGTGTCTCATGCGCAGATAATTGACCCGACCCAAAGTGTGGACCATTTGTTTTATTTAACAAGTCACTTACGCCAATCATAATTTCGCCCCTTTCTTTAGCGAACCCCTTTACTATGCCCAGGTCTAAACGGTGTGATGAGCCAATATCTAAAATGGTTGTATCAAGGTCCAGCGTACGGGTTGTACCCGAATACTTATAGTTTGCATTAAACGTCCATCCGTCCGGCAAATACAAACGCCCTGTCAATCCCACCTTATGTTGAGCAGGACAATAGGCACGGATGCCCTGTTGGGATACATCCTCCTGAAAATCATTATAAGCATACCAGGCCGAGAGTTTTCCTGGTTTGCCATCAAGGGCCAATTCCACTTCGGCGCCCCAGGAATCAGCTCCGTCAATATTACTTGTCTTATGGTAAGGTAATCCGAAGGCATCATATACTTTGGTATATCCAATCAGTTTGCTGTAACGCTGGTAGTACGTATCTGCTCGAAGTGTCAAGTTTCGGGCAAGTTTTCCTGTATAGCCGGCTTCGAATGAGCAGGTCTCTTCGTTTTCCAATTCATCAGCCGGTATCACATTAAACGCATATAGACCGGATGGATACGGAGGAGAGGGTAAAGGGACACGACCTGTCAAGGTATTGCGAACCGAGGTAAAAGGGGTACGAAACGCCTTGGCGAAGCTAAATCGAAGTAAATTGTCCTTTTCTTCATCCATTGCGTAAAGGGCTGTCAATCGAGTTGCCCAATCGGTTTGTGTTTCCGAATAATAGTCTGTACGAATCTGTCCTTCAAGGGTAAGCCGGTCGCTCAGCGTCCAGCGGTCGATTAAGAACGCTCCTGCGAATTGTTCGTCAAATGGCTCACCCGGATACGTGAGGCTCTGAATATCCTGTATTTTGGTGTCGAGCCGTATAAAGCGAAAATTACCCCCTATCGAAATATTGTGTGCGCTTGCAACTTTGAAATTATATTGTCCCTCGATATCATTCTGCATCCAGTTCCACTTCATAAGGGTCGGTACCTTCGAACTGGCGAAATTACAAAACCACTGTAGGTACCCAGTACTGCCATCTTCAAAATCATGCTCTAACTTTGTATATGACCTGACTGTTTCATACCAACCGTTTCCCCCGGGATAATATCCACCGAACTCCCAGTCACCTACTCCCGCGTGAGAATAACCGGCGCCGAACGACATCCTGGTTCGGTCGGAATAATCATAAAAGGCTTCACTATCAAATCGGTAGTTTCGCATAAAATCATCTGCGGTGAAACTGCTGAAACCCATTAGAGAGTTAACCGTGCCGGTGGTATTGGATGTATAGCGGCCGGCACCGGCATCGTCTGAATTTTCAAGATCTTCGTAGCCTACAGACAGACGCCATCTCCATTTATTTTGTTTTTCCGCCCATCGAAAGTGTGTGTAGCTGTCCCCGAATTGATTTATGGTCGTTGAGCCAAAGTATCCAAGAACATCTTCCGGTTTTTTTGTAATAATGTTGATTACGCCCGTGAAGGCGTTTGCGCCCCAGGCAGCACCCCCGGGGCCGCGCACAACTTCTATTCGTTCGATGTCTTCCATAAGAATCGGCAGTGTGTAGTGTTCTGAGCCGCCAAACAATGGGCTCTCTGCAGAACGTCCATTGATAAGTATTAATGTACGGTCCGAAATGAATTCGTGCAGCCCCCTTACACCGACGGCCCATCTGAAGCGGCTTAATCTAAGCATGTCAATACCAGGAGAAAATTGTAAGATTTCGGGAACATCGGTCAAGCCGCTGTAGTGGATGTCCTCAGCCGTAATAATACTTATCGGAACCGACGCCTCGGTGATTTTCTGCTCCTTGCGAGCGGCAGAAACCACAACCGGCACTTCCATCAACTCCTCGAGAGACATCTCAAAGAGGTCCCCTTGTTCGTCTGTGTCCTCCTGCTGAGCGAATAATTCCTCATTAAAGGCGAACATAAGCAGGTATATCAGCACAAGCACGAACACTCTTGTTAAAGAACTTTTCTGCGTAAACATCATCGTCCTCCAAATTGGAGTAACAGATGCTTTATAGGCATCATAATATTGACTTGCTTTTCCCTTAAGTTACTACTCCCTGTAAATCACCAAACTTAGACACTGAAGTATTCAAAATTGCCGTACCGTTAGGGCATAGTGCCGGCTGCCCTTTACAGTTTAAATCTGACAGGGGGCTTAACCGCTTACCGGACAGCCGGACTACACCCGTTAGCAATTAAGAGTCCTTGTTTAGCAAAGTATCTTTTCATTTTCCTTAGAGAGCGACGGACAAAATAAGACCTTCGGCTAATCAACAGCCGTTACATTCCAATCATCGCTGTATACCAAGTGTTCGTTGTCATTTGTCGGCGTTTCAGGGACGCCACATACCCAAGGTATCCCTGGTTTTGGTGCTCCAAATACTTGGCCTCACAATCGAAGCAAATCCAGTGAAAGAACGTTATTGGTGTAACAACAAACAAAACAACAAGCAGCACCGCCCCTTATCCATTGCCTGCACATCTTTAATTTTTCTCACTCAATCATCATCTCCGTCGATAATTTCCCCGCTGCTGTCGAGCAGATTACCCGCCCATGCTCGAAGTGAGGCATTTATCTGATACTCGTGCATAACGCCATCTTCTTCCAGCTCAAACGATATACTTACAAGCCGCGTCTGTGGAGCAGGCGTATCCAGCAAAAACTGGGCGTTGCTGCACTGTGGAAATACATTTGTGTATATCTCCTGACATCTAATCCAAAGCTCAACTTTGGCCTGGCCGGACTTAATTTCCTGTATTGTGAACGAATTATTCGTAAACCACTCCACTGAAATACTGCTCGGGGAAAATTCAAGAAGTCTGATACGGTTTCTTTCCCACCCTAACTCTATGTACACCAGTTCGCCGGCATTAATTCTCGCATCATCGTTATAATCGGCTTTCCATATCACCATATCATTACCCGGTGTACCGCATATAAGCCTGCATTGTTTTATCAATTCCGAAATTCTAAGCGTCGCGTAACGAAGCTGTGCCTGTTTCTGTGCTATGTCGCTGCTGCTGTCATTTGCCGCCCCCAGCGCAAACGCCAACGTAATCACAGCGGTCAGAATGATACCCGTTACCACAAGGGCCATCAGCAATTCGACTAATGTAAAAGCATTACGATTGTGTTTTGCCTCTTCCGTTACTATCATCTTTGAATCGGTCGGCTTTTTAGAACAAGCAAATACCCAAGACTTTCCTGGTTTTGACGGTCGAAAAATCCGGTGTTGCAATTAAAGCAGAAAAAAGCATATTGGTTGTCCGTCATCGGTTGAAGAGGTGTGGCGTTCACAAGAACTCGATAATCACCACGGGGGGCTGTCTTAGTCAATGGTTACATATATGCGTCAAGTTGTATATACAACGGGTCCAAGTGGATATGCCTATACTGGGAAACCGGCGAGAAGAAGTATGCAGAGAAGGGTATCGGCAAGGGTTCGCTGACTTATGCCGACGGAATGCTGTATATGTTAAGTGAAAACCGTGCGGTAGGACTTGTTCGACCGACTCCTGATAGTTACGGACTGATTAGCTCATTCGAGATTCCCAAAGGCGGAAAAGGCAATAGCTGGGCCCATCCGGTAGTCTGCAATGGCCGTTTGTATATTCGCCACGGTGATTTTCTTTACACATACCGTGTGCGCTGAAAACAATCAGCATATAGCCTACAGTTTTTTCGGTAATCTGTAACCTTAGCTATTCTATCACCACTTCCTGCACGCCGGCCGACCAACCATCCTGGAGCGTTATTTCTATTTTGAGGCAGTCGGTTTGCACCGGCTTGAAGGTGACTTTATTGAAGGTATCCTTTTCTGTGAGATAAGGGGTGGTATTGTCTACGGGTTTGAATTTACCTACGGCATTGCGATACAGCACTTTCCAGGACTTAGGCAGATGACATTCCCCCCTGCCGGTATCGTCAAACCAGTAGACTTTAACGCTGGAGATTTCATGCTTTTGGCCCCATTCAAACTGGAGCCATTCGGTCGTGCCTTTATGGGGCCAGAAGTCAAGTTGCAGCGCCGATGAGTCGGATGAACTTTCCGGCAGAGCCTGGTCCTTGATCGCATCCAGTGACACGTGTACGAACGACGCCGTGGTTTTGCTTCTGTAGGTCAAAGTATCAGCCGGTTCCGGCCGGGCAGCCTGCGGCTTTCGGGCCGGCCACACTGTCATTTGTCCTCGGCCACGATGGGCCCAGGCATAATACGGAATAGCGGTGAATTGCTTTTTTTCAGCCGGTACAATATCGCCATCTATCGTTCGTTTGGCCACCCGCACCGTACCAGTAATCACCATGACACCGTTTAAGATGTCCGGTCTATATTCGGTTTCGAGCTTCGCATCGTCAGGAATCACCAAATTCAATACCTTGCCATCGTTGTCGGCCCATTCAAGGCAGAAAACAATCGGCCCACGCTCCAGTGCCACCTTGTCCCTATCGGCTTCGACGTTCGGATGAGCGATGACTCGCCGGACCGGCATTGGCAGGTCCAACTCGATGGTATCGCCTTTCTGCCATCGGCGCTCAATGCAGGCAAAGCCTCTCTGAATGTTTAGTGATGTTGGTTTGCCATTGACTTTCAGCCCAACTTGCTCATTCATAGTCTTGTTGAATTTGTAGAGGTCGCTCGGCACGGGTTGATTTTGGGCCCAGCCGGGGATACGAACGTAAATGGAAAACGTGTCACTCTTTTCCGGCTCGACAGTGATGTTAACCGAGCCTTTCCACGGATACTGGGTTTGCTGAGTCAGCTTGACTTTGTTGTTGATGGTTTCAATCGCAGCATCGCCGCTGATAAACAGGTTCACATATATATCATTGTTCTTATAGGCATAGGTGTAACCCGGCACCGAGGGAACGAACCGGGCGACATTGGAGGGACAGCACGCACAGCCAAACCAGGGGCTTCGTGCGTGTTGACCGGTGGATTCAAGCGGATTCGGATAGAAGAAGCGGTCGCCTTTCATCGAAATTCCCGACATCGCGGCGTTGTATAACACCCGCTCGAGGACATCGATGTACTTGGCGTCACCGTGCATCAGGAACATACGATGGTTCCAGAAAATATTTGCAATCGATGCACAGGTCTCACAGTAAGCCGTCATATTGGGCAGATCATAGGCTCCGCCGAAACCTTCATGTCCGCCGGCCGCCCCGATACCACCCGTGATGTAAAGCTTCGTGCCAACAACGTCTTTCCAGATGGTGTCTATCGCCTTGACATATTCCATGTTTCCGGTCAGCGCCGCGACATCGGCCATGCCCGTATACATGTAAGCAGCCCGCACCGAATGGCCAAGGGCCCTGGTCTGCTCGGTGACTGGTTTATGGTCCTGCGAGTAGGGGCCGTAAAGCCCGCCGTTGCCGTTTGGCCCACGGTTGCCTTTGCGACCACGCTGGTCCAGGAAGAACTTCGCCTGGTCCAGGTACTTCTCGTCGCCGGTAGCGCGATACAACTTGCAGAGCCCGATTTCGATTTCCTGATGCCCCGGCGGGTCAGTACGCCTGCCTTCGGCGAAGACGTCACAGATAAGGTCTGCATTTTTGGTGGCGATGTCCAGGAAGGTCTTGTCCCCGGTGACCTGGTAATGGGCGACGGCAGCTTCGTACATATGGCCCACGCAGTACTGCTCGTGAATCGACTGGACGTTGGTCCAGAGTTTTTCAGGCTGCCTCTCGGGTACGGAGTAAAAGGTAAACAAATACCCATCTTCCCACTGCGCGCCGGCCATTATCCTGACCACCTTATCCAGGTATAATCGCATCATCGTATCACCGGCGCGCCGGTGCAGGGAATAGGCGGCGCCTTCCATAACCTTGTAAACATCTGAATCATTGAAGTAGATTCCTTCGTGTTTACCTTCCATCAAACCGGCTGCCTTTTCGAAGTTTCTAATTCTCCCGGTCTCCTCACATTTCTCGAAGGCATAAGGAATGGTAACCTTACGGCTGGTTTCAAGCCGAGGCGTCCAGAAACCATCGCTGACGTGAACCTCGTTAAAGGGTACCGGCTTAACGTTATAATCACGCTTTAGCTCGACCTTTTTTTCTTCCGCCAGGCACAATAACGAGCACAGCCCGGACGTCACAAACGCTGTAAAAACAGCGACGAGCACTTGTTTTTGATTTACCATTAGAATTACCCTCTACTAAATGACATTTTGACAGGATTTTGCACTCAATTTTACTCTTTAGAACACAAAATACACACATATTGCATGATGCGGAAACGATAACATTTCATACCTGAAAAATCAAGAGCTTATATTTATCTTCCTGTACGGATAGTATACGTGAAGAAAAATCACGGAACAGATAGATAAGTGGACCATAGATTATTGCAAAACTAAAACCCGCATAGCGTTGTTATTATCTGACCTACAATGTAACGATACAGAATAATCGGATAGTTCTCCGGTTTGGCCTTGACAAAGACAAGCCAAATATGGTAGAATGTAAAACAGTTACAAAAAGTAACTGATATTTTTTTCTCCCGGGGGTAGGTTGTATTCCAAAAGTTACAGAGCCAGCAGGTCAAATGATACAGTTTGAAGAATTATAATAGTTGTAAACCGTTATATAAACGGGCCTGAAAAATGCAGTTATTTTTATCTGGTGGAGGAAATCAAAATGAAAAGATTCATAATATATGCTGTGGTTACAGCGCTTGCTTTTATGTTGTCAGCTTCCGCCCATGCGACAGCGATATTAAGTGAGCAAAAGGGTACAGACAATGGGGTGAACAGTGCTGAACATACCTTCAAATGGTCCCATGCCTTGAAATTTTCCGGAGACCATGAAGCCGAGCCATTCAAGTTCTACCACTATTTCGGCTCATCTCAAGACAACAAAGAAGGACAAAAATCTCAAAATGTTCAGGAAGATGCCCTCAGATGCTCCCATTCCTTTACACTGTCCGGAGACCAGCAAGAGGCCCCATTCAGATTCAACTATCACTATGGCTCATTGATAGATGTAGAAGGTAATTATATGTCTATGAATGGTCCGGAATATGCCAAGTGGCAAGGCGATGTGCCGGATACAGCGCAACATTTTTATTATTACGAAAGTTGCGGTCTTGGGGGTGAACCGGATACGGGATATATACGCCCTGAATGTCCTCATGCAGCTCCGGAGCCCGTGAGTATTTTGCTGATGGGTCTGGGCAGTCTGTGGATAGCTGCCCAGCGTTAAGTTTGAGCTGGTAAATAGATAAACTGCGCACCCAAGAGGGCCGTAAACAATGTTTGCGGCCCTTTTCATATCTCGATTATTGGGAGTGTCCGTGGTTGCAGGCAGGCTTCGGAGCGGGCATTTGTGAACGTGGTATATCGCGCAGGATGCAAAAATACTACGCCCATTGAATTGTACATAAACGTATTCTTCAACATCTGCAAAGTCAATGATTTATGCTAATCCCTGCCCTTCAAATCCTTCCCCTCGATAAGCTTTATGATTCCCTTGCCCAAGGCACTACCGATGAGAAAATAACTCTCCGCATTACCACACCAGTGGTGACCATGGTTTACATTAGGTGACTGCTGAGGATCACGCCAGAAATCGTGGGTAATGACAAAGGCAGCATTCTCGATATGTTCAGCACCCTTCTTTTGAGCCTTTCTGAAAGCCGCCATATTGCCGACGGCACTGGGGCCCCCATTGCCAAGCTCTCCAATAACGACTGGCAGATTAGGCGACTTGAATTCTTTGCGCAGGTCTTTTACCAGGTTGATCAGATTCTTATCATACTCCGGTATTGCCTTGGGTTCGCACATATCGTTCCAGCCCTGCATCCAGACAAAACCGGCAATCTCGTATCCCCGGCCGGCCAGGTCAGGAAAACTCTCTTCCATGTTTCCGAGAGCCTTATAAATATCAGTCAGCATTAATTTGTAAAACTCTCCCACTTCTCCTGGCGAACCGGGAGGACGGAAATCCTTAAAGAGACTCTTGCCCCCCCAGGCGGTCTTTATTAGCAGCACCGGCTCGGTATAATAATCACCCACTACATGACCGAACTGCAATTCAGGGCCGATATGGCTTGAGCCGCCATAACCCGTGTACCCGATGGTCAGTCCGCTGCTTCGGTCTCTGAACGTTATCTTGACATCATCACGAACAACCCATTCACCTTTTTCGTTCTTAAGGTGCTTATAGAGATGGGCCTTGTTCGGGTCTTTCATGGTATTGACAAGGTTTCCCTTGCCGCCGTTGTAATACTGGGGATGGTCCATGGAAACAACACCCTGGCCTTCCATATTTGACTGGCCGGCAAGGAGAAAAACTTTGACTGGTTTCCTGGATTCCTTTGGTTTCTCAGCGTAGGCACTACTCAATAAACATATAGCCAACGCTATAAGCGATACATGCTTCATACAAACTCCTTTCAACACCGGTGCTTTTTTAGCATGGATTATATTGATTTTATCCTTATCCTCTGATATTGCAAGGATATAGCCCTGCGGCGGCATTTTCAAGCTTTCAACTGGATTCGGCTATCAATTCTGTCGCCACGATTCTTCGATTTCTCGGACTCCAACCGGAAGAACGCCCGCGGTTGATACAGAGGGACTTGAAATTCTACCGCTTGTTTTGTAGAATAAGCACCCGATATAAGAAAAATTTTACAACAGTGATGAAAGGAACACAATGTCGACAGGAAGAAGAATACCTTGGTATTTCCTAATCTGCGCCTTCCTTTGTTCCCACCTTGCCATCTCCACTGTTATTGCGTTTGACCAGCCGCAGTGGGGACAGAAATATTCCCGGAATATGGTATCGAGCGAAACAGGACTGCCGGAGACTTTTGACCCTGCCACCGGCAAGAACATTAAGTGGGTAGTCCCACTGGGCACGCAAACCTACCCCACGCCGGTAATAGGAAACGGCAAGATTCTAATCGGCACGAACAATGACAAACCACGCGACCCCCGTCACAAGGGAGACCGCGGCATCCTATTGTGTTTAGACGAAATGGACGGGAGCTTTTGCTGGCAGCTTGTAGTTCCGAAGCTGGGAAAAGACCCATACATTGATTGGCCCCGAGTAGGTATGTGTTCGTCAGCTACTATTGAGGGCGACAGGGCCTACATTCTGAGCAATAAAGGTGAAGTAATATGCCTCGACCTCAACGGCCAGGCGAATGGCAACGATGGGCCATACCGAGACGAGGGCCGACATATGGCCCCCGGCGATGCCGGGCCAATGGAGGTGGCCAAAACAGATGCAGATATCATTTGGCTGTACGATTTGATTGGAGAAATGGGAGTACACGTACACGACTCAGCACATAGCTCGATTCTCATATATGGAAAATTCCTGTACGTAAACACAAGCAACGGTCTTAACAGCAAACATACAGGAGTATACTCTCCAGACGCCCCGAGCCTCGTAGCACTCGACAAAACAACGGGGCAGCTCGCAGCCAGGGAAAATGAGAACATTAGCCCTCGAATATTCCACTGCACCTGGTCATCACCCGCATTAGGCGAGGTGAATGGTCAAAAGCTTGTGTTCTTTGGCGGCGGTGACGGTGTCTGTTATGCATTCGAGGCGTTAGAGTCCGCTCCATCCTCGAAGAAACTAAAGAATATCTGGCGTTTCGATTGCGACCCCAAGGCCCCAAAAGAAAACGTGCACCAATACATCGGGAACCGCCAGGAAAGCCCAAGTAATATCAAGAGTATGCCGGTGTTTCACAATAATCGCGTTTATGTTACTGTCGGCGGTGACATCTGGTGGGGCAAGCACCAGGCATGGCTAAAGTGCATCGACGCCACAAAAACAGGGGACATTACCAATTCCGGAGAAATATGGTCGTATGACCTACAGCGTCACTGCTGCTCTACACCGTCAATTTACAATGATTTGGTCTTTGTTGCCGACTGCGGGCAATACATCCACTGTTTAGATGTCAAAACCGGCAAACCTTACTGGAGCCATGATACAAAGGGAGAGATTTGGGGTTCAACACTCGTAGCTGACGGAAAGGTCTATGTCGGCACGCGACGGGGCGATTTCTGGGTTTTGGCTGCAAGTAAGGACAAGCAGATTATAAGCTCCATCGAATTAGACAGCCCTACAACCAGCACACCGGTGGCTGCCAACGGTGTGCTCTATGTCACTACAATGAAGAAACTCTATGCGCTCAAAAAATCTACAGAATAAAAGAGGGATAAGAAATGAAACCTTTTGAAAAAAAACAAGTAAAATCAACGTGTCAGGATACAAATAAACATCTAAAGCACAACTGGAAACACCATTGGTCTACATTGTTTTTTCCCATTGGGGGCTTATTGGCGTTGGTATGGTTTTTGATACGTGTGATTCCGAAGCCTTCAAGAGCAACGTACCCTTGTCAGAGAGTGGCCTTCCCGTTGGCATCGGGCTTTGTTATCTGGCTTACTGGAGCGATTGGCTCAATCATGGCTGTCCGCAAGGCCAAACGCTGCTTTGCACAGCGCCGTTTGTTGCTGTGTGCAATACTCGTTGGTGTCAGCATAGGGGCTATATGGCTGGCTCACAGCGCCACGACTGAGGATGTGGTTTTAGCCGATGAGCCGACCGCAAATGCTCCGATAGGAACTGCCAGGGGGACTTACCCGGGACGTGTTGTCTGGGTACACAACCCGGATGCGACTGATTGGGACGGACCCGGAGACGGGCATTGGTGGGAAAGCAGTCATACGAATCAGGAGGCGGTAGACCGTATGATGGGCCGGGCGATACAGGCATTTAGCGGTGAGGGAAATAGCGCCGCTGCATGGGATAAGCTCTTCAAACACTTCAATAAAACAAATGGAAGAGGAAATGTCGGATATAAGCCGGGCGAAAAGATTGTAATTAAGGTTAATTTTGTAGGCTGTATTAAGGTATGGGATAGACGCGAAGTAACAAAGGTCGAGGAATACAACCTGAGAAGGTCTGATTATATGAATACGTCCCCACAAATGATAATCGCCCTGCTGCGACAGCTCGTAGATAAAGTCGGCGTGAAACAGGAGGACATTACGGTTGGTGATACTCTGTGTTACTTCCCAAATGAGTTCTATAATATGTGCCACGACAAGTATCCGAATGTTCGGTATCTGGAATACCTGGGGAAATTCGGCCGAACTGCCGCGAAGCTATCGTCGGTCCCATTTTACTGGAGCACGCCGGAAGCAAAGGGAAATAAAACAGACTACGTGCCTGCCTCCTATGTCCAGGCCGATTATCTAATCAATATGGCCAATCTTAAGAGCCACAACGACCAGGCAGGCATAACGCTCTGCGCCAAGAACCACTACGGTTCGCTGGTCAGGAGGCCGGCCCGGGCCGAGGGCTACTACGATATGCATAAAGACCTGCCATATACCACGCCGGGCAATGGGCATTACAGGCCTCTCGTAGACCTGATGGGACATAAACAACTGGGCGGCAAAACTTTGCTATACATTATCGACGGGCTTTATGCCGGCAAACACGCAAAAGAGAGCTCGCCAAGAAAATGGAACAGCGCCCCCTTCAACGGAGACTGGAGCTCGAGTCTTTTTGTCTCGCAGGACCCTGTCGCCATTGATTCGGTGGGCTTTGATTTTCTGCGGACCGAGTGGGACGATGCACCCCATAAATCCGGCACAAACGATTACCTTATCGAGGCTGCACGGGCTGATAATCCACCTTCAGGGACCTTTTACGACCCTGACCATAAAGGCAATGTAACTCGGCTGGCAAGCCTGGGCGTTTATGAACACTGGAACAATCCGACTGATAAACAGTATTCCCGAAACTTAGGACGTGGCCTCGGCATCGAGCTTGTGAAGCTGACAAAGGCTATCAGAAAAACTGCAGCCGTAGAAAGTCACACCAACAGCAATAAAGAAAATCTGCTTGTCAAAGGCGCAGCCAGATAGATGCTTGGCAACACTGATTATTGTAAGTAATAACGAATCCGCCAGAGGTGGAAACAAGGCTTCTTTGGAAATCTGCTTAGCCTGGAAATCCTGATTAGTACGGGACGGTAGTTTTGACAAAGCCAGTCATTCTATGGCGAATCGCTTCGTCCAGCCGAAGCTGTCTACACCCAAAAAAACCACCCTTAACTCTATATGGCGCATAGTGTTAGGTTGATTTATCTTGATTTGGCATCGTGAATTTTGTATAATGCTGGCTGTAATGAGCAATTTGATTGTTCATTTACACCCATAATCGCAGTGACAGGGGGTCGATTAAATGGGGGATAAAGGTGATGAATATTGTACGAAGACTCCCGAAAAGGTACTGTTCGAGATGGGTAACCATCTACCTCTTGGTACTCTGCATGTTTTTCAATACATCGGTTTTGCAAGCTGTCCCAAAAGGCAAAGGTTCTACTCAGGGTAATCATTACAGCAAAAGTGTCCTCGTACCCGCTAAAAGACTGATGAATCCTGATGGTGTGTTCACTGTCAACGGTTTAGTAAAGAGAAGCGGTGTGTCACAAGGAAGCGGGGGCATAGGCAGCAGGTTCGACCGTATCGCTATTCGAGGCAATCATCCTGACAGCCCAATAGGAACCGGCACTGCAACTTCACTCACGATGACTCTGTTCGACGACACAACAGCCCCTGCCGACAGTACGACCATCGCCAATCTTAAGGTCTTAAATGTTGTGGCAGATTATGGCGCAACCGGTGATGGAATCACAGATGACACCACATCTATACAGAATGCAATTGATGCAGCAGGAACCGGCGATACCGTTTATTTTCCGCCGCCTGCCGTTAATTACAAAATAACCACTGTAACAGTAAGTAATAAGACCGACGTTACGTTATTCGGAAATAATTCTGCTATAAACAGTGCATACGACAGCCTACAGGTGGGGATAGCTGCAACGGGCGTCATTGACGTTCTTAATTGTACAGGAGTTACCATAAAAGGATTGAATATAACAACAATCCACAACGATGGCTGGTGTATTATTATTCACGAGGGAACCGGCTGTATTGTCAGGGAATGTAATTTCTGGGCGGGCAGCACCGCTATAGCTTTTGGCGTAGCAGGAGATGCCACGACAGGGACATATCATAAAGCGCTTTTCAATAATATTTATCAGTACGGCGAAACGGGGATATGGTCAAGAACAAGCATTACCGATAACCTGGAAATTGCACACCATCAGATAATCGGCAATCTTATAGTGTGTGGTGTAGTTGAGGGTGGTGATGGCGATGAAGGCATCGAGGTATGGACGGGTGGAACTCTTATCCAAGGCAATACTGTTGTCTCCGGCGGCAAATACAATAATATTGGAATAAGTGTTGGGGCAAAACCGTACCAACAGGTTGTTGGAAACTTCGTGAAAGGTATGAACCTGTATGGTATAGAAGTTTGCAACTGCGGTAATGGGATTTTGGTATCGAATAACGTTTTGATTGATAACGTTCACGCGATAAGCGTTACCGGCTCAGGCTCTGAGCCGGATATGCTCATAAATAATAACAACATTCACATGACAACTGATACCGGAAACGCAACGACAGGGATAAGTGTTGGGAACTGCCTGACTGCCACAATCACCGGCAATACGATTACCGGTGATGACGATGCCGCTGACAGGACCGGTCTTGTTGGAATATATTCCGGTGCAGGAGGCAAGCCGATTCGTCAGTGCGCTGTAACAGGATGTGTTTTTAACGGACTGGCAATTGCAATAAGCCTTAACGATGTTCTGCATCCTCAAGTCAGTAATTGTACTTTTAAGGATGTTCATGTACCGATTGTAGGCAGTAATTCTCAGACATATCTTATAAGCAACTGCGATTTTTATGATTACAGTGAAATAGTGTTCGGAATGTCTGCTTACTTTTCCAACTGTTATTTCTATCGGAACAGTGAGCATCCAATGTACAACAAAACTGCCGTCAGTTTCACAAATGCTGTTTTTCTTTCGATTTGCGGGTTGAATAACTGTGTACTTGATGGTGCAGCAGACCCGATGATATTCAATGCAGCCCCGTCGGGTGATAAAAGACCCAAGATTATTCAGTATTCGCCGACATCTTTCAGGGTTTACAAGATGAACGGTGCCGCAAATTCCGATGGCGGCGGCGGGCCGGTTGGTATTGAGGCATTGTTTACCGCTGCAACCGGCAGTGCGATTCCGGACGGAGCAACAATAACTGAATGGCATAGTCACTATTCCTCTGATTCAACAACGATTAAATGCCTGAAAAAAGCCAATAGCTCTTATCAGGCCTGGGGACCAACTGCAGCACCGATAAACAATACAATATGGTATAAAGGTGATATTATCTATAACGCCGCGCCGTCCTCGGGGGCCAAGAGCATTGGCTGGGTCTGCGTCAGCAGAGTAGATTCGAAGCTCAGAGTAAAAGCAAGGGCTGCCGATACAACCATTGAGGTTGATGATACAACTGGAATCACTCCCGATGTCATCGGGAATATTTGTGGTGTAATGCAGGATAACGGAAAAATAAAGTGGACAACCTGTACCATTATAGACGGCAACACATTAGAACTTGCCGATGAACTCGATGATAATGCAGCAAAAGACAATATAGTCTACACATATCTCTTTAAGTCGTTTGGAGATGTGTCCTAAAAGCAAGATAAGGATTGCAGGTCGTAAGTAAAAGCAAGACCAAATCAGTTTCTGATTAGGAGATGAATTCAGCTTCTGTTTCAGTGATTCAATTGTTATACTTCCCCTTTCAGGATTTATTTTCATGTCTTTACAATCATTCAATATGTCCTCAGACCGACAACCGTAAAGACTATCATCTATGACACCGCCTATCATTTCACAGTAACTGCCGCTGAGAAATTTTGGGAAAAACCTTTCCGTAACGTTTGCAATCGTCGGGAAGATTGAGTATCTTGCCAAAATTATGGTATATACACGTGTCTAAAGTTGGTGTAAACAGTTGAATCTCAGACAATCTGCCCAAGCCAGTTTTGTGTTGGAGTGACGCCTGTGAAACTGCAACGATATGAAGGTAATCCGATCCTGTCCCCAAATCCTGAGAATTGGTGGGAAGAGTTGGCCGTATTCAATCCCGGAGCCTGGTACGACAAGGAAACGAAAAAAGTCACACTCCTGTACAGAGCCGCTGAAGCGGGTCCCGAGTACAAATGTTACTTCGGCCTGGCTATAAGTAATGACGGCTATCATTTCGAGCGAGTCTCTGATGAGCCGGCCTTTAGTCCAAGTGTCGATGGCTTCGATGCCAGCACCGTACAGGACCCGAGAATGGTGAAAATTGGCGGATACTATTACATCACTTATGCGTGCAGGTTCTTTCCATTCGGC
>CAYVIT010000027.1:27691-32129 GCA_964451425.1 uncultured Pirellulales bacterium | reverse complement strand
TAACCATGCGGGAGTATTATATAGCGTTAGCGGAAATGAGCCTTAATGTTTTTCCTTCTGCCTTTGCTTCCAGCCGATCCCGCCTGAGTACCTTCAACGCATCCTTTATCTTTTTCTTGTCGCCCCTCTGCAGTATTTCGGCGGCTTTTTCGCTGCTGATAAGCCTAGCCAAGATATCAGTCAATTCCTTCGGTAATCCGAAGCTATTCTGGCCAATAGTGCGAAGTAACCATCTTCCACACTCATGTACCTTTTCCGTGGGCAGTATAATAGCAGCGCCAACATCGTGGTCCTGATTCAACTCTATTTTTACGCCCTGTGTGCCTAAATCAATCGCGGAGAATTTATAGCCTTCCTCGTAACGAAACGCAGAGAAAGCGGAGTACATCTGAGTTATTTGTTTTTCTGTTCTGTCACCAATTCGCAGACTTAGCCTTTCCATATAAACAGCCCTTCACAGCCCCTTCCCATTTAATAAGATTATGTTTGGACAACAACAGCTTCAGGAATGCAAGAGACCTGGATTAATTGCCCTTTTTTTCCACATAGTTCTTTCACCATTAATTAGACGCAGAAAGGGGCAATAATATTTCAAAAAAGGCCGATAATGTGTCAAAAAACAACCAAACGGCCCGGAAATCACCCCTAAAAACCGTCCTAAAGCGGAAATCCAATACAAACCGTGTGTTCCATAACCGAAACGGACTGTATTGACTGTGCCTATTACGCGGATTATGCGGGAAAGTTCAACGTTGAACTAAAATCCTTGACGAAGTATAAAAATCTCTCATAATGACACATTGTCCGCGGATGTGGCGGAATTGGCAGACGCGCAGGCTTCAGGTGCCTGTGGGCTTCGGCCCATGGAGGTTCGACTCCTCTCATCCGCAATAAAGCCCCTTAAGTGTTCCAAATCCGCCCTTTTTGCCCTCATATCCAAACACAGATATCAGAGCAACCATACTATTTAAGCCCGAAAGACACTTGTGCTTTTGTGTTCTTTACTAACGGAAATCGTTCAAACAGGCCGATAATAAGTTTAGCCTTGAGTATCGAGTCTTTAGTTAATCGTTAATTATGAAACGAGCACTTTTTTATGTTTGAGATAATTCAGAATTTTGAGCAGACAGCTTTGCGTTTCAGCCCAATAGTTTTAATCGTCCCGGGCCTTTTGGCCGTGATAGTCGGACTCTTTATCTGGCTCGGCGGGCTGGGCTTTAGAAGAATTTTAGTGGCAGTAGTGGGAGCTGTTACAGGCTTTGGTTGTGGATTCTTCATAGTAGGAAATATTATGGCCGCGGGCGTATTGGCGGCTGCAGTCGCGTTAATAGCGTCAATCCTTCAAAGGTTATTCATCGCAATACTCGCTGTCTCTTTGGTCCTGGTTCTGACCTTTTTCGTTTTTACAGGCATATCTCCAGAGGTAATTAAAGCTACAAAAGATGTCCGGGTAACAACCGATAAAATAACCGACCAGAGCGTAGTTATCAGCGTCAGAGAAACTCCGGTAGTCGTAAAGGCATACATCGTTGATTTCGGCAACATGGTAAAACAGGCGGCTTTGCACATGCCGGCCTATGCCTGGGCAATAATGGCGGTACTTTCAGTGGTAGTTTTAGCTGCCGGTTTTTTCCTTCGCCGCCTGACCTTAGCTCTGTGCTGTGCAGTTCTGGGGACTATGCTTATCTTTGCGGGAATGATATCGCTGCTGCTTTATAAAGGCAGTGTCCCTATCAGCGGGATTTGTGACAAGCCGTTGTTTTTTGCCGCCGTCTTTGGGGCAATGACAGCGTTCGGCGCATTTGTGCAGTTATTGCTGTGTCCAAGACTGGAAAAGAGTGCGAAAAGCAAAAAAGAGGTCGAAAGCGATACCCCCGCCAAGAAAAAGTATGGTTGGAGGGGTTCGTAGCCTTGAGCCGCCGGATTGAAGGACTTGCAGTAAACTATTATCACAGATAAAATATAGAATAAGTGAATCCGGATTTTACATTCTTAAAATTTATGGTTATAATTCAAAGGCACTTTCACTATAATGGTAATAAAGAGTTGCTGAATTCAGGAGGCCAATGATGGATTTTGTCGCTGTACTTGCCCAGACTTTAGAACCTGCAACCCGAACAACCGCTACGACAGAAGAAGGTTTTGTGCCGATTGGGTTTATTTGGGAACAGATATCGGCTCTGAACCTCATCGAAGCATTAACCTTCATCTGTTTTGGAATTGTGTGCCTTCTCTACGGTTGGCGAATTTTCAAAATTCTGGTAACACTTTGTTTTTCGCTGGTTGGTCTTTTTATCGGCTTAATGGTCAACGAAAAGCTTGTGGGCGGCAACGGGATGTGGCTTGGCCTGATTGGTATGATAATGATGGCAGTGCTATCTCTTCCCCTGATGCGATGGGGAGTGAGCGCGCTTGGAGCCGTAGCAGGGGGAATTCTAACAGGGGGAATATGGTATGCCTTTGAGCTTCCGGACACATATATCTGGGCCGGCGCTCTTGCGGGTCTGATCGCGGGAGGTATGATATCATTTATAGTATTCAAGCTTGCCGTCGTACTGTTTACGAGCTTTGGAGGAGGAGCGCTTATTGTAACAGCCGTCCTGGCAATCCTGCACACCTATATGCTGGACCCGGGGCAGGTCCAGGAGCTTGTATTTAACTACCGCTGGTTTCTGCCCGTCGCACTTATTATACCTACACTGGCAGGAATAATCATCCAAAATAAATTCATTAGCGGTTCCAGAGACTGGAACATTTAGCGTTTTGGCATAGCTTATACGACGATTGCTCATCCGCGAAACAGCGACGCTTTATAATTCTATGAAGCCTCACAGATTTTCCTCTTGCCAAATCTCTTCTGCGGCCATATAATTGTGACTTCAACCTGGAATTAAAGTGTGACGCCGTATTTTACCCCCAAATGTATTGGGGATTTTGTTTAGCCGTCGCATAAACATCGACGGCATCGGGTATCGAGTTATGTTTGAGTCGTTGACGGAAAAATTCAACGCGGTCTTCAAGTCGCTGGCCGGCCGGGGAAGAATCACCGAGGCAAACGTCTCCGATGCCATGCGAGACGTCCGCAAGGCCCTTCTCGAAGCAGACGTCAGCTATAGCGTCGTAAAGAAGTTCTGTAAAGACGTCATGCAGGCGGCCATCGGCGCCGAGGTGATAAAGAGTCTTCATCCGAGCCAGGTCCTCGTGAAAGTCGTCAACGATGAACTGACAAAACTGATGGGCCCTGTCGATACGCGTATCTATTTTGTCTCGCCCGGCCCCACCGTCATTATGCTGGCCGGCCTGCAGGGCGGCGGCAAAACCACTACCGCTGCAAAACTCGGCAAGTACCTCGTCTCTAAGAACAAAAGACCCCTTTTAGTCGCCGATGACCTGCGAAGACCTGCTGCTATCGAGCAGTTGGTTGTGCTTGGCCAGCAGCTAAATATTGATGTCTATACCGAGGAAAGCAAAAATGCCGTAAAGGTGGCAAAAAATGGCGTTAAGCATGCGCGGGACAACAGCTATGATGTCGTCGTCCTCGACACGGCCGGTCGGCTGCACGTAGATGAAGAGATGATGGCCGAAATCTCGAACGTCGCAAAGACCGTTACTCCGCACCAAATTTACCTGGTCTGTGATGCAATGACAGGCCAGGACGCCGTCAATTCGGCTAAAGAGTTCAACGAGCGTCTCGAGCTCGATGGTGTCATCCTGACAAAACTCGACGGTGATGCCCGAGGCGGCGCCGCGCTGAGCGTAAAGGCCGTGACCGGAAAACCCATCAAGTTCATCGGTGTCGGTGAAAAGCTCGATAAGCTCGAAGAGTTCCACCCCGACCGAATGGCAAGCAGAATCCTTGGTATGGGTGATGTTGTAACGCTCGTCGAAAAAGCGCAGGAGCAGTTCGAAGTCGAAGAGGCGGAAAAGCTCCAGAAGAAAATGGCCAAGGGGACATTCGGCTTCGATGATTTTCTAAAACAGATGCAGGCCGTAAAGAAAATGGGCGGCATTAAGGACATGCTCAAGATGATGCCCGGTATGGGCGGCCAAGTCGATGATATGGATTTTGATGATGCCGAGATTCACAAAATGGAGGCCATCGTCTATTCAATGACACTCCACGAACGTCGCGAGCCGGATATTATAGATGCGTCGAGAAGAAGACGGGTCGCCGCCGGTGCCGGCGTCCAGGTACACGATGTCTCCGGTCTTGTAAAGACCTTTAAGCGAAGCCGGGACATGATTAAGGCAGTTAGCGGCGGAAGCCTCGGCGGCCTGAAGAGCTTGTTTTCCGGCGGAATGAATATGAACACGCTCGGTGCTGCTATGAGTTCCGGCAGAAAAATAAAGCAGCGCTCAAAGAGAAAAAGAATCATAAAACGAAGGGGAAAATTAAAACGACGATAATCGTGTACTTGTCATTCCCGCTCAGGCGGGG
>CAYVIT010000027.1:22129-27591 GCA_964451425.1 uncultured Pirellulales bacterium | reverse complement strand
TTCGACAGGAAAAATTATGAACAAAAACCTAACCCGTCGCGATTTTTTGAAAGCTGCCGGATTGACAGCCGCCTCCCTGGCGTTACCGGGATGCGCCGCAGCTTCTCAGAACGTTACCAGCGGCGGTTCTCGGCCTCCGAACTTCATTATCATCTACTGTGACGATTTGGGCTATTGTGACATCGGATGCTTCGGTTCAACCAGGCACCGCACGCCGAACCTCGACCAAATGGCCGAAGAGGGCATTCGCTTTACCAGCTTCTATGTAACAAGCGGTGTCTGCACACCCTCACGCTCGTCTCTGATGACCGGCTGCTATCCCCGACGAGTCAATATGCACCAAAACGACACGGGCCTTTGCGTTCTCTTTCCCGTCAACAAAAAGGGACTCAACCCAAATGAAATCACTATCGCAGACCTGCTAAAAAAACAGGGCTACGCAACTGCTTGTTTTGGCAAATGGCATCTTGGCGACCAGCCGCAGTTTCTGCCCACGCGCCAGGGCTTCGATTATTACTTCGGCATCCCCTACAGCAACGATATGGGCAAAGGGAAAAACAACAATCGCCCACCGCTGCCTTTGCTGCGCGATGAAAAGGTCATCGAGGCCCCGGCCGTTCAGGACACGCTCACAAAACGCTACACGGAGGATGCGATTAAGTTCATAACTGCTAATAAGGACAGACCCTTCTTTATATATCTGCCCCACACCATGCCCCACAATCCAGTCCACGCAAGCGAAAAGTTTCGCGGTAAAAGCGCTAATGGTATATACGGCGACGCCGTGGAAGAAATCGATTGGTCGAGCGGCGAAATTCTCGCCGCGCTCAACAAGCTCGGCATCGACAACCGCACACTCGTCGTTTTCACGTCCGACAACGGGGCGTCAAATCAATTTGGTGGCGGCAACGGCCCGCTTCGGGGCCACAAGGGAAGCACCTGGGAAGGCGGTATGCGGGAACCGTGCATTATTCGCTGGCCGGGGAAAATCCCCGTGGGCAAAACCTGCGACGAAGTAGCCACGACGATGGACTTACTGCCTACTTTCGCCCGATTGGCCGGCACAAAACCGCCTACAGACCGAATTATCGACGGAAAGAACATCTGGCCGCTTATGGCCGGCACAAAAGGGGCAAAGTCTCCGCACGAGGCCTTCTATTACTACCAGATTGACCAGCTGCAGGCCGTCCGCTCGGGGAAGTGGAAGCTCCATCTGGAGTTGGAGGCCAAAAAAAGAAACTGGGGAAAACCAATTCCCAACAGCCCGCTTCAATTGTATAATCTCGACGCCGATATCGGTGAAAAAAATAACGTGGCAGACAAGAATCCCGATGTAGTCAAGCGCCTTCTGGCGTTTGCTGAAAAGGCTCGCGACGACCTCGGGGACCTGAATCGTGAAGGCAGAAACCAGCGGCCGGCCGGATGGGTTGAAACCCCAAATCCACTGCTGTTTGAGCCAGTGTAGGTATATCCTCGAAGCAAAGGGAAGATTGTTAACGAAAAAGAAAAAATAGTAATGCTGAAAGCAAAAATCTCTATCGAGAAGTACTTGAAGAAATTAGCTCTCTTTGCCGGCAGCGATTACGGACAGATGATAAGGGACCAGTTCAAGGACATTGAGGGTGCCAGTGAATTGGCAATGCTGGCGTCACCCAGTACCGAGGAGCTGGAACAGCTCGAAAAAGCGGTGGCAATAATGACGCCCGATGAAAAAAACAACGCTGATACGCTAACGGATGAACAGGTTCAGAAAATTGCAGCCGACGCGCAGATTGACCCCGCAGTTTTTGCGATTTTCATTAATGGCTATGCTCTACATTACAAACGTGTTCCATAAAATGCTAAAAGCATACATAAAAGAAATATTCAAAGTTACACAAAGAGGTGATGCAAGGGAAGAAAGCTACTATAAGGCTTTAGCATCGTTGATGGAGAACTTTGCGCAATCAATAAGCAGCGTAAACGTACAAGTAACAATACAGCCCAAAAAAACCGAAGCGGGTAATCCCGATTTTCGGATATGGGACGGCAAACAACACATAGTCGGCTACATTGAAGCAAAACCGCCTGAGGAAGAAAACCTGGACAGGGTCGAGGACTCGGAGCAGCTAAAACGATATCGAAGCGCTTTTCCTAACGTAATCCTCACAAACTTTTTCGAGTTTCGCTTGTATCGAAACGGCAGTTTAGTTGACAAAGTTCAGATAGGACGGCCGCTAATTGCCAAACAGCTCAAACTTGTCCCGCCAGTGGAAAATAAAAATAATTTTGTTGATTTGTTAAACAAGTTTTTTACTTTTTCGCTTCCACAAAAGTACACCCCAAAAACACTCGCAGAAGCTCTTGCCTCCCGGACACACTATTTGCGTGAACAGGTACTACTCGAACTTGGCAGAAGCAACGGTGACCTGCTTGGATTTTACGAGGCGTTTCAGCAGCACCTCATCGCCGGTCTTACAAAAGAGGATTTTGCCGATATGTACTCGCAGACAATAACCTACGGGCTTTTTGCGTCGAGCACTCGATGCCAGGGAGAATTTAACAGAAGGCTTGCATTTGATAATATCCCAAAGACCATAGGCATCCTGCGTGATGTATTTCGGTTCGCCTCACTGGAAGAACCGGGAGAACAACTTAGCTGGATAATTGACGATATTTCGGCTGTGCTTGCAGTCGCAGGTGTTAAACAGATCCTTCACCGATATTTTATCGAAGGCAGAGGCAAAGACCCAATTGTGCATTTCTACGAGACCTTTCTTGAAGAATACGACCCGAAAGAAAGAGAACGGCGCGGAGTATACTATACTCCGCAGGAGGTTGTTTCTTACATCGTCCGCTCCCTCAATACAATTCTAAAAGAGTACTTTGACAAACCTGACGGCTTTGCAACAGATTCAATAACCGTCCTCGACCCTGCTGCCGGAACGCTGACCTTTTTGGCCGAAGCGTCTGCCGTCGCCGTTAACGAGTTTTCTGTTAGGTACGGAACCGCCGGTATAACCGAGTTGATAAAAAAGCACGTATTGGGAAACTTCTATGCTTTTGAATTAATGATGGCTCCCTATGCCATCGGACATTTGAAGATGGGATTTCTCCTGGAAGAATTGGGCTATAAGCTGGCTGATGATGACAGATTTAAGCTCTATCTGACAAATACGCTCGATATGAAGGAGCTCGCAGAGACTGCTTTGCCGGGTATGAGTTCTTTGTCTAAAGAATCCCACGCTGCGGGGGTCGTAAAGAAAGAAAAACCTATCCTTGTTATTTTAGGCAATCCCCCTTACTCCGGACATTCGGCCAACAAGGGCCCGTGGATAAGCAAGGAAATCAAAGAATACTATCAGGTGGACAGCAAGGATTTAAGTGAGAAAAATCCAAAGTGGCTCCAGGATGATTATGTAAAGTTCATTCGGTTCGCCCAATGGAAAATAGACCAGGCAGGCGAAGGCGTCCTCGGCTTTATAACTAATCATAGTTATCTGGACAACCCCACTTTCAGAGGCATGAGATGGTCGTTGATGAACAGCTTCGACCATATCTACATACTGGACCTGCACGGCAATGCCAAGAAGAAAGAAAAATGCCCGGACGGCTCAAAAGATGAAAATGTATTCGACATCCAACAGGGTGTTGCGATTATCCTGGCCGTAAAGAAAAAGGGATTGAGAGGAAAAATCGCACATTACGACCGTTGGGGTTTGCGCGATAATAAATATAAATGGCTTAAAAGCAACGACATCAAGAGCACCAAGTGGACAGAACTCCAACCTAAATCGGAGTTTTATTTCTTCGTACCCAGAGACGAAAGATTGTTGTCACGCTATCAAAAGTATACCAAAATTACAGACATATTCATCACAAATAGCGTTGGGATAGTAACAAGCCGCGACCATTTCGTTATCGATGCCAACAAAACAGAGCTGGAAAAACGTATCAGAATGTTCTGCGACGAGAATAACACCGACAGCATCATTAAACAGGCTTTTGACCTGAAAGATAAGACTAATTGGAAGACAAAAAATGTCCGTAGGAAAGTAAGAGAATATGAGGATTGGGAAAAGCAAATAACACCCATACTCTACCGACCCTTCGACCGACAATGGATTTTCTATAATGATGCGGTTATAGAGAGAACAAGAAAAGAAGTTATGCGGCATATGATGCGCGATAACCTGGCGCTTTGCGTAGGCAGAGCCGGACAGGTTGTTGGTCTCGAAAAGCCCTGGAATGTCCTATTCTGTGCAGACTGCATCGTAGACCTTAATCTCTTCTATCGGGGCGGGAATGTGAACTTACCACTTTATCTTTATCCGGAGGAGGATTTATACAACAACAATAAGAATAAGAATAAAAGTTACCAACGGGAATTAAACATCGAGCCAGGCGTATTCGAGGTGTTAAAAAAGGCATACGGGAAAAGTCCGAAGCCGGAGCAGATACTCTATTACATCTATGCAGTTCTCTACTCAAATATATACCGGAAAAAATACGCAGAGTTTTTGAAAAGCGATTTCCCACGGATTTCATTCTGCTGTGATTATGAGCTATTTACCAGGATGAGTAAATCAGGTAAAAATTTGGTTGATTTGCACCTTATGAAATCCAAAAAGCTCGATAGACCCATAGCTAAATTTGAAGGCAAGGGCGATAATCTTGTGTCAAAAGTTTTATATGATGAAAAGAAAAGGCGTGTTTACATAAATCCAGGCCGATATTTTGGTCCTGTCAGCAGGTCTCTATGGGAGTATCAAATAGGCGGCTACCAGGTTATGGCCAAATGGCTCAAAGACAGAAAAGGCCGACTGCTTTCACTCGAGGATATTAAGCATTATTGCAGAATTGCAAGCGCGATAAAAGAGACAATTTCGAATCAGAAGAAAATAGATGACCTTTACAACGCTTGCGAAAAAGGATACATTAGGATTTAGAAAATTTTGTAAACGAGTTTCGTAATCTTGATTCTATTTGGATTACGGAAATTGATTATAACTGATAACGAAAGGAAAAATTATGGCAGTAAAGTTACGGCTCATGCGTTTAGGAAGACGGCATCGCCCGTTCTTCAGAATCAACGCCATCGACTCTCGCACTCCTCGTGACGGCAGAATCATCGAAAAGCTCGGTCATTACGACCCCATTGAAAAAGACCCTGCCAAGCAGGTCGTACTAAACCTCGAGCGCGTCAAGTATTGGCTCGATAAAGGCGCAATACCCTCCGATACCGTCTCTCAAATCCTGCTGCGCTGCGGCATCAAGCACAAGTACGCCGAAGAACAAGCCGCTCGCCGCGCACGCGCTAAAGCGTTCGCTCGCGCGAAAGGCAAACCATTCACGGAAGCCGAACGCGTAGCTATCCAGAAGAAAGCAGAAGCTGCCGAAGCAAAGGCAAAGGCAGAAGCAGAAGAAAAAGCCAAGCCCAAAGCCGAGGAAAAACCCGCAGCTAAAGTAGAGCCCAAGGCCGA
>CAYVIT010000027.1:5446-22029 GCA_964451425.1 uncultured Pirellulales bacterium | reverse complement strand
CGAGGAAGCTAAAGTTCCGGAAGAAACACCCGAACTTGAGGTAAAGCCCAAGGCCGAAGAACCAACCCCTGAAGAAGAACCGGCCCCGGAAGCAAAACCCAAAGCAAGGGTAAAAATCGAGGCCCCTGAAGAAAAACCTGAACCCGAAGCAAAAGTCGAGGCAGAAGTTCCTATAGAAGCCGAAGCAAAATCCGAACCGGTAGAGGAAAAGCCTAAAGCCGAAACAAAGCCCGAGGCCGAGACGAAAGTTGAAGAGAAAACACAGCCCGAAGCCGAGGTCGCTGAGGAAAAGCCCGAAACTGAGCCGCAGGCCGAGGCCAAGGGTGCTGAAGAGCCTAAAACTGAGGCCGAACCTGACACAATAAAAGAAAAACCAAAACCTAAGAGAAGGAAAAAGGCCGAGGCAGAGCCGCAGGCCGAAGAGAAGGCGGTAGAAGAAAAAACAGAAGCCGAGCCCCAAGCAAAACCAAAAGTCAAAGAAAAATCAAGACCGGTGCGCAAAAAGAAGGTCGCTAAAAAAGCCAAAGCCGAGCCCGAAGCTGAAACCAAAGAAGAAGAGCGAAAGCCTTCCAGCGAAAATGAAAAACAAAAGTAATGCGAATCGATATCCTAACGCTCTTTCCGGAGATGTTCGAATCACCCCTGGGCCACTCGATTCTAAAAAGGGCTCAGGACTGCGGGATTGTCGATATCGCTCTTACAAATATAAGGGATTTTTCAACTGACAATTACAAGAAGGTTGATGATAAGCCGTATGGCGGCGGGCCGGGTATGGTTATGATGCCCGGCCCTGTCTTTGATTGCTTCGAGCACGTCCAAAAGCTTTCACCAAAAAAAGGGCGCACAATCCTCCTGACCCCGCAGGGACAGAAGTTCGACCAGAAAAAGGCCCTCGAGCTAAGCGTCGAAAAACGCCTCGTCCTTATCGCCGGAAGATACGAAGGCATTGACGAGCGCATTCGCATCGGCCTCGGCGCCGACCAAATCTCCATCGGCGATTACGTTCTAAGCGGCGGAGAGCTTGCCGCTATGGTAATCATCGACGCCGTCGTAAGATTATTGCCTGATGCCCTCGGCGACGAAGATTCCTCCAAAGACGATTCCTTCAGTGCCGGGTTGTTGGAATATCCCCAATATACCAGGCCCGAAGTCTTTCGTGATATGAAGGTCCCCGACATCCTTTTGAGCGGCGACCACGCAAAAATCGCCGAATGGCGACGTCAACAGGCCCTCGAACGCACAAAAAAATGGCGTCCCGACCTCTTAACAAATGAAGGTGTTGAAAAGGAGTCCAACAAATGAAAGCAAAAACGGAAGCACCAAATGCCAAAACCACCCAAAAAACGAAAAGTGCCTCGACTGCAGGTAAATCACTTGGGCCTGTTCCAAACCTGGAAGAGCATCTGCACCCTGAATGGTGGCGATTGATCTTCAATGCAATCTACTTAAAAACCGATGGAGATGTGGTGGATGACCCGCAAATTACATCCAGAGAGGTGGACATGTTCTCTGAAATTCTCTCTTTATCAGCCGAAAATAAGATTCTGGATTTGTGCTGCGGACAGGGACGAGTCTCCCTTGAGCTGGCAAGACGGGGTTTTACCAATGTCGAAGGATTGGACCGCTCTCGCTACCTTATCCAAAAGGCCAAAACACAAAACAAAAAAGAAGGCTTGAATATCAGGTTCAGGGAAGGCGATGCCAGAAAGCTGCCTTACCAGCCCGACACGTTTGACGTAATTATGATTCTGGGCAACAGTTTCGGTTATTTTGAGTCAACACAGGATGACATCAGGGTCCTCAAAGAGGTCTTCAGGGTTCTAAAGCCGTGGGGAAAAATTCTGATAGATGCCGCTGACGGAGAATACTTGAGAAGGCGCTTCCAGCCCAGGTCGTGGGAATGGATAGACAAAAATCACTTCGTCTGCAGGGAGCGCTCTCTGTCTATCGACAAGCAGCGGTTAATCTCAAGGGAAGTAGTCACCCACGTTCAAAAAGGGGTCATCGCCGACCAGTTCTATGCCGAGCGGCTGTATACCCGAAAGGCCATCGAGGAGCTGCTCAAAACGGCGGGCTTCACCGATGTCAGCCTCCACGGCCGCATCTTGGCCGAATCCCAGAGAAACCAGGACCTTGGAATGATGGAAAGACGCATCATTGTGACTGCCGTTGTCAGAAAGGACTGGGCGCCCGTAAAGAGAAAGAAAGAGCTGACAAACAACATAGTTGTAATAATGGGTGACCCCACAAAGCCCGACCCCCTCAAACCACTCTGTGTTTTTGATGACGATGACTTCTATACCATCGACCAAATGAAAGACGCGCTGAGAGACCTGAACAAATATCAAATCACGTACCTCAACAATCACGACAGCTTAATGACCGACCTGCAAAAGCTCAAATCCAAAACGGACCTCTTCCTGAATTTGTGCGACGAGGGGTACTACAATGACGCCAGAAAAGAGCTCCATATACCCTCCCTGCTCGAAATGCTTGGCTGTCCCTATACCGGAGGCGGACCTCAGTGCCTTGCCTTTTGTTATGACAAGTCACTTGTACGCGGTGTGGCCGGCGAAATGCAGATACCTGTCTCCGAAGGTTTCTTCGTAAAACCCGAGGATGATACCTTCGAGCTGCCGTTCGAATTTCCGGCCATTGTAAAACCCAATTTCGGAGATTCCAGCTTCGGGATAACCCAGAGAAGCGTGGCGGACACAATTGAAAAACTCGTCAATGCCATCTCCGAAATAAGAGAGAAATTCGGTTATGAAAAACCCATTCTTGTTGAGGAATTTCTCACCGGAAAAGACTTCACTGTAGGAATAATAGGAAACCTGCCGGAGTCCTACATTGTTCTGCCCGTCATCGAGGAAGACTACTCCGTATTGCCCCCGGAGCTGCCCCGTATATGCGGATATGAAGCCAAGTGGCTGCCCGATTCACCCTACTGGAACCTCAAATCCATCCCCGCTAACCTGCCCGAGGACATGGAGAAATTTGTCGTTGAATGCTGCCTGAAGCTCTTCGAGAGGTTAGAGTGCAGAGATTACTGCCGGTTTGACTGGAGGATTGATTCGAAAGGCAATCCAAAAATTCTCGAAGTTAATCCCAATCCGGGCTGGTGCTGGGACGGCCACATGGCAAAGATGGCTAAAGTCGCCGGCATCTCCTATTCCGAAATGTTAGGAACAATCCTGCGCGCCGCTGAAGAGCGACACGCCCTTCAGCCCGATAATGGAAAGAAATCCGAAGACCACTCCGGCCCGACGAATGCCAATAAAAATAAAGATGAAAAAAGCGAAGGTTAAAATCGAAAACCTGAACCGACGCCAGTTTCTAAATCTCACAGCCGCTTCTGCTGCCGCAGCGCTGATGTCCCCCGCCGGCTGTCAAAGTCAAAGTGCCAAACAAAGTAATCCAACAAAGCGGCCGAACATCCTGTTCATCATGGTCGACGACCTCGGCCCCGAATGGCTGAGCTGCTACGGCGGCCAGGAAATGGAAACGCCCAACATAGACAGGCTCGCCGAAGGCGGAATGCTCTTTAATAATGCCTATTCTATGGCCCAGTGCACCCCAACCCGCGCAACGCTGCTGACCGGCCAATATCCCTTCCGCCACGGCTGGATAAACCACTGGGATGTCCCCCGATGGGGAGCCGGCTGTCACTTCGACCCCAAGCACAACATCACCTTCGCCCGCATTCTCAAAACTGCCGGCTACGTCACCGCCGCCGCAGGAAAGTGGCAAATTAACGATTTCCGTGTCCAGCCCGACGCGATGCAGCAGCACGGCTTCGACGAGCACTGCATGTGGACCGGCTACGAAACCGGCAACCCGCCCAGCGCCGAGCGATACTGGGACCCGTACATCCATACCAAAGCCGGCAGCCGAACATACAAAGGAAAGTTCGGCACCGATGTCTTCGTCGATTTTCTCATCGACTTTATGAAACGCAACAGGCACAAGCCGATGATGCTGTACCTGCCCATGTGCCTCACCCACGGCCCGTTGACCAATACCCCGCTTGACCCCGACGCAAAAGGCAGCCTCGAGCGCCACAAAGCAATGGTCCGCTACACCGACCAAGCAGTCGGCCGACTCGTCAAAGCACTGGATGAGTTGAATATCCGCGACAAAACAATCATCTTCTTCACAACCGACAACGGCTCAGCTAAGAGCATAAGCGCGCGGATGAACGGCCGGCTCGTAAAAGGCGGCAAAGCCACCATCGGCGAATCCGGCGTCAGGGCGCCGTTCATCGTCAATTGTCCCGGCCTTGTCCACGCCGGTGTCCGCACCGATGCCCTGACCGATTTTACCGATATGCTACCAACCTTTGCAGAACTTGCCACAGCCAAAATCCCCACTGAAATTATTATTGATGGTCATTCAATCGCAAAGCTTATTCTCGGCAAAGCCGATGATTCTGGCCGCGATTGGATTATGGCGATGGGCTTCGGCCCCGCCACACTCGTCGATGGCCGCGTTGTCCCCATCAAACAATTTGCCGACCGTGTCGTCCGTGACAAACGCCACAAGCTATGGCTGCTCGATGGCAAACCTGCAAATCTCTTCGACCTCCTCGCCGACCCCGCCGAAACAAACAACCTGCTCGAAAGTCCCGACCCAGATGTCCTCGCCGCACGCAAAAAACTTGAAGCTGTCGCCCAATCTTTTCCCAAAAGAGACGCCGCCCCCAAATATGACCCCACACCACCTCAGCCCTGGGACAAAAAGACCGACCGTTCCAAAAAGAAAAAACTCAAAATCTAAAACAAATTATTGTAAACTGTCACCTTCATTGAATAATATGTCTCCCGGCAGACGCAGGATAAACGAGATGTGTATGGATAGCCTCCGCTGTATTTGGGAAATTTTAATTCTATAAGGCCAAAGACACTAAGTAAAGCACAAGAGCCGACCATATTATTGGATTGTCGGCTCAATGATAGCGCGGATTTCGGAGGGATGTCTGGCCGCCGAATCTGCAATCCCTCGTATCGTCATATCGGGGCCGGCCTTGATACCGGCGTCCTGGAGTTTCTTAACAGCCGTGTTCACATCCAAGCTCATTTGTTCACAGTATTGTTTCAGTGTCATCTTGCCGAAGCCGCGACCGGATCCGCTCCCTCCATGCCCACCACCGTCCTCCTCACTTTCGGCGTCCTGGCCGCCTCCGCCATGCCCTCTGCCGGGCCCAGCCTGACCTAAGGCGATATTATACAGCCGCACTGGTGTCATATTGTACGCCTCGGCGAGCTCGCCCAGCACAATATCCGCCGACTCTACCTCGATTCCTTGCGCCTTCAGGTTGCCGAGCATGGTTTCGATGTCCACGTCCGGGACTTGCCTGGCCAGTTCGGTAAGGTTCAGCAACTCGGCGTGCGGGATAGGGGCACGCTGCTGCGGGCTGTCCCAACTATGTTTGATATTCTCGTTCCATTCCAGCAGCGACGAAAAGGGCCTGATGTCACCAAGGGTACCGACAAAAACAACCGCGCAGACGACCAGCGCCACTATCCATTCTGTACGCAGGGCAAAGGCTTTCGTGGCCCTGCCCTTGAAATAACTGACGAACGGCTTCCAGTTGAGGTATAAATGGATGACCGATGCGACCACGAAGATGATACTGAACCAGTCATGAAGGCCTATCCACTCATGCTTCGTAAGCCCAATAAGCGTCCAGCCCGTCCAGTTGGCGACCCGTCCGGGGGGAACCACAAAAAGAATAATCCCGGTAAAAGCCATTCCAATAAAAGATAGTGCGGTCAGCACCGAAATAAAAGAACGCCAGTTGAAGTTCTTATTTTTATCTTTGCTCATTTTCCTGCCTTTCCATTCCGTTTGTTACCGCCCACAAACCCTCACGGGCATATACAATCCTTAGTAAAATTGCTATGTATTCCTAATGCGTCAGAATACTACATTGGTCCGGCTCCGTCAATGACAAGCCGATATTCCCCTTTTCAACTGCAATGCAGTACTTCATCATTTTACCTCAAATGTAAATTGAAATCATTTATTTACTTGGCAACATATCCCTGCTCTGTTACAAATATTGCAGCAGATTCCATATTGGCTGCAATAGAAAAAATACGGAGCAGAAAAGATTAGAAATATTAATCGACGGCAATTTGTAAAACTCGTCGCCGGAAGTGCCGCAGCCGCCGCGATACCTTTTACCGGCTGCGGGCGGGTGGCAGCCTCAAAGCCGAAGGCTTTGGGGATGGCTCATCCCAACATAATCTTTCTACTGACCGACGACCAGCGCTGGGACACTCTTGGATGTATGGGTAATCCAATTATCCAGACACCGAATATGGACGAGATGGCGGCAAACGGGGTCCTGTTCACAAATGCCTTTGTCACCACCTCCATCTGTGCATCCAGCCGGGCCAGTATCCTCTCCGGCCAATACGTCCGCCGTCACGGTATCAACGACTTCGCTACCAGCTTCTCCGAGCAGGCTCTCGCCCAGACATACCCATTACTGCTTCGCAGCGCCGGCTACCGCATCGGCTGTGTCGGAAAACACGGCGTCGGAAGAGGCAGTGATTTCCCTGTTGACCAATACGACGTCTGGTTCGGCTGCCCCGGACAATGCTCACCATACGAACGCGAAGACAAAGACGGAAACTACAAACACCTCACCCAAATCTTCGGCGACCAGGTAATCGAATTCCTCAACGGCTGCTCCAAAGAGCAATCCTTTTGTCTATCCGTAAATTTCAAGGCCCCGCACGTCCAGGATAATGACCCTCGCCAGTTCATCCCCGACCGCGCATACAAAGACTTGTATAAGGATGTCACCATCCCAACTCCGCTAACGGCCGATCCGCGTTACTTCGAAGCACTGCCCGAATTTCTCCGCACCTCCGAAGCCCGCCGGCGGTGGAACATACGCTTCTCCACACCCGAAAAGTTTCAGGAATCCGTCAAGAATTACTACCGCCTGATTTACGGCGTCGACGCCGTCATTGGAAAAATCCGCGACCGGCTCGAACGCCTGGACCTGGCCGACAACACTATCATAATCCTCATTGGAGACAACGGCTTTTACCTCGGTGAGCATGGCCTCGCAGGAAAATGGTTCCCGCACGAAGAATCTATCCGCGTCCCGCTGCTTGTTTACGACCCACGCGCACCGAAGAAACTCCGCGGCCTTGCCCGTGACGAATTCGCCCTCAATATCGACATCGCCCCCACCATTCTCGAACTCGCCGGCCTGCCTGTTCCACCCCAAATGCAGGGCCGAAGCCTGCTGCCTCTCCTGACAGGTAAAAAGCCGAACTGGCGAACGGATTTTTTCTACGAGCACCTCTTCGAGCACAAAACAATCCCAAAGACCGAGGCCCTCCGCACCCGGCGCTTCAAGTACGCCCGCTATATTAACTATGACTACGAAGAGCTTTACGACCTCAAAAACGACCCGCACGAGACGCAGAACTTAGGCAAAACCGAAAAACACAGTCAAACCCTAAAATCCCTGCGAAAACGCTGCGACAAGCTCCTCCAAGCCGCAAAAGGCACCGGATAATAGGGTGCACGTCATCTTTGTAGGTAAAAATCCGCTTCTTTTGTTTGCAGGGTTACGTGGGTGGTTCCTGGGAACTGTGGATTCCCGCTTTCGCGGGAATGACAGCGGTGTAGTGGGCGTTATTAACGGAGAAACCATAGCTAACAGCCCAAAAGACCTACCTACAATCTTGACGGGCACCCCTGAAAATGTAAAATTTGAAAAAGTTCTTGCCTTGCGTAGAAAAATATATATACTTTTCTGCTTATCTCGAACGAGATACGCTTCAGAAGATACGAGTTTGAACAGGTACTAATATATGGCAAAGAAAGAAAAAACTGCAACGGCCTCCAAAACCGACTTGCTTGACGCCGTTGAAAACAAGAGTCTCAAGGAAAAGATACCGCACTTTGAAATCGGCGACACGGTCGATGTCCGCTGCAGTATAAAAGAGGGTGACAAAGAGCGGGTACAGGTATTTACAGGCACAGTAATCGCCCGTAAAGGTCGCGGCATTAGCGAAACCTTCACAGTAAGACGCATCATCGACAACGAGGGCGTCGAACGAATCTTCCCGCTGCATTCTCCCAATATCATCAATATCAGGCCTGTTCGCAGCGGTAAAACAAGGAAGGCGAAGCTTTATTATCTGCGAAAGCGAACAGGAAAAGCCGTCCGACTCGCCCAGCGGCACAGCGACCACACGATTTCCAAATAGTGGGACATAAGATTTGCTTTTGAATAGACAAAAGCTGTTGGACAACCCCACCCTGCTCGGACAATGGGGCGAAAGATATTGTGAAAAGTTCCTCAAGAAACAAGGTCTCAAAACCCTTACACGAAACTTCTTCTGCAGGTCAGGTGAAATCGACCTTATTACGGTCGACAGGGACACTACTATCGTCTTCGTCGAGGTAAGAACAAGGGCCGATGTTACCTTTGGCCCACCGGAAGCCTCGGTTACAAATTCAAAAAAGAAAAAATTACTTCGCACCGCCCGCTATTTTCTCGCAACACACAATATAGCAGACCGCCCCTTCCGCTTCGATATTGTTGCGATTGTCCTCAACGAGTCCGACCAACCCCAAATAAATCACTACAAAAACGCCTTCGTACCGTGAAACCAATGGAATTGATTGACACACATTGCCATTTGACATTCAAACAGTTGGCCGATGATGTTGACCAGGTCATCGCCCGAAGCATCGCCGCCGGGGTCACCTCCTGGATAACCGTCGGCACCGACCCCGGCCACAACCAGAAAGCCATCGAACTCGCCCGCAAATACGACAATATGTACGCCACCGTCGGCATCCATCCCCACGACGCCAAAGACGTAACCGGCCAGGCGATAAGGCAGTTACATGCTATTGCTCAAAACAAAAAGGTCGTCGCCATCGGCGAAACAGGCCTCGACTTTCACTATGACCATTCCCCCCGCGACAAACAGGCCGAAGTATTCAAGAGCCATTTGCAGCTCGCAAGCGAGTTGGCCCTGCCCGTCATAATACACAGCAGGGAATCCTTTGATGAAACGATGAAAATCTTACAGCAGTCAGGCCCCGACCTCAAAAAAGTCGTCTTTCACTGCTTCTCCGGCTCACCGGAACAGGCAAGAGTCGTCCTCGATAGAGGCTTCTATATCTCTTTTACAGGCGTAGTGACCTTCAAAAACGCAGATTCCATACGCCGGGCCGCAGAGATTGTCCCCCTTGATAGATTGATGCTGGAAACCGACTGTCCCTATATGTCACCTGAGCCGATGCGAAAGCAGAGGATAAACGAGCCTGCCCTTATGGTCCACACCACGAAATTCCTCGCCGACCTAAAGGGAATGGAATTCGACGATTTCACCGCCGCTGTAACCGCCACCTCCAAGAATTTCTTCAACCTCCCTGTTTAATCCCTATTATTCCTGCGAAAGCACCGAATCCATTTTGAAAGATTGAATTTGGCACTTTTGAAATTGTTTCCGATGCAACATCGGGCCACAAACACGGGCAAATATCCATGGGTGTCGGTTATCAAGTTTGTCTTTGATGCAAGCACGAGCCACGGATTCCCCCCTCACCGCAAGAGCAACCTTTTTGACCCTATTTGACCTATTTTTTGGCTCTATTAGCCAGAATCAAGGCCTGACTCTGTGCTTTTCTCTAAGCAAGGAAACACCAAAATCGAGCACATATAGGAGCGGAGGGAGACTTTGATACGTGGTCTTACTATTCATAAACCGAGGAAAAATTAGACTTGATTTTCAAAATTAGGGGCAAAAGTCCCTTATAGAAAAGGTCGATAAACATAATCATAAGATTACCATTGTTTATTAGTAGTTCATATAAGAAATATCGGACTTACTGAGTTTTCTTAATCAGGATCTAAGGGGGGAGGTTTGAAGTCGCTATAGGCTTCTTACCTTTTAGAATTCGATTGGAGCTCTTAAAGGAAAGAAGCTTGTGCTCAAGACCTCAAGCAAGATTGTAATCCTTCTTGTGGTATTGCTTCCAGCCCTGGAGATATGTTTTCAGGTAGAAGCCCTTGCCGACACGTCAATCGAGCAGCTCAACGACAAGCTTTTAGAGCTTCAGCAGCAAAATGCCAAGCTTTTAGAGCTTCAGCAGCAAAATGCCAGGCTTTTAGAGCTTCAGCGGCAGATTATTGAAATGCAGAAAAAATATGATTATGAAGCCAATGCTCTCAAAGAAAAAATCAATCAGTTTGCTGCCAAATCAGATGAACAAAAAGCCGGGGACGAGCTTGCCTCTGTACAAGACTCAGCAAAGGCCGGAAAAGTGGAGCCGGTTATTTCCCAAAACAAACCTGGAGACAACCAGCCACAGTTTCTTGTTAACAACAATATCCAAGATACTGTAGTTGAAAAGTGGCGACCCTATTTTCATCTGACTCCCAAAGCCAGCGAGGACCGCCAACTCGGAAGGTTCAATTTCATGTACCCATTGTCACAATCGTCAGACTCGATGTTTTTCACCGATCTTCGAGCCACCTTTGATAATGACAACGCTACTGAGGGCAACGTAGGACTGGGTTATCGCCGAATCATGCCGGGTGATGACGGCAGCGATGATTGGATATGGGGAGTTTACGGATTTTACGACCGACTTATAAGCTCGCACAGCAACCGGTTCAATCAGGGAACATTCGGTGCCGAACTGCTGAAGACTAATTTCGAACTGCGCGGCAACCTTTACATTCCTGATAACGCCAGTCACGTTGTAGGACGAAATACGGTTAGCAGCGCCAGTCTAAGCGGTACAACAGTAATGGAACGCACTCTGTCGCTTGAGGCCTATGAGCGATCGCTGCCGGGTTTCGATGCAGAGATTGGTTACGGCTTTGACATCGGCAAGAAGGACAAGCTATGGATTCATGGAGGGTACTTTTATTTTGACCACAGTGATACGCCCGAAGTCGCAGGCCCACGGCTGCGTCTACAGTATGAATGGAATGACGCCTTTGGATTGTCTGACAGTACACTTGCGTTTGGTGTAGAGGTTCAGCACGACGATGTGCGGGAAACCCAGACCTTTGCCAGCGTTACCTGGTCGATACCTATCGGTTCGCAGTGTAAATCCCGGGAGGATTCAAGCAATTGGCGCAGTATTGAAAGCCGCATGATGCGGCCCATCATACGGGATATAGACGTGGTAACCTTCAGCGATGATATAACCAAGGCCCCTGGGACTACAGGAGGGCCGGAGCTTGTTTCTGATACCGAGGCCCCGTTAATAGATCCCGCTACCGACCAGCAAGTCGACATGTATTTTGTCACTGCCAACGGCGGCGCTACCAGCGAGGGCACACAGGATGACCCCATGACTATCACCCAGGCGGAAACTGCAGCCAGCGCAAGCGATGTCATCTTCTTGCTAAACGATGACGGTGACATTGATGTCAGCGGCGCCTCGGGCGGAACCCTCACCCTCAAACCGTATCAGCAGCTTCTTGGTATTGGGGAAAGTACAAGCAAGGACGTGTTATTGCCCAAAGACCTTACACTTACCATAAGCACGGCGGCGGGCCGCCCGAACCTGACGCGTCTAATTGGTAATAATGTTGTTACGATGCTCTGGGATAATACGCTCGATGGCATAACAATCTCCGGCGGCAATTACGGAGTTTACGGTTTGAATGTCAATAATCCGACCTTTAGGGATGTTGCAATCCAGAACGCGGGCAGCCATGGAATCTATCTTGTCAACAGCTCCGGGGCCGTATCGATTTCGGATAGTGCAATACAAAACAATATCAGGGACGCAATTTACCTCGAAAATACCGCGGGAGGGACTGTTTCGATCGATGTATATGATAATGATATCCTGAGCAATGGTAATCAGGGAATACATATACAAAATTCCAATGGCAGCTCTGCCGCTGTTAATGTTATGAATAATCAAATTGTGGGAAATACAAACGAAGGACTTCGCATAAATAATGTTACCGGCAGCACTTTGACAGCTGTAGTTTACGATAATCTTATCTCAGGAAGCGGTGATGATAACATATATGTCGAGAATAGTGCGAGTACCTTGAACCTGGTCCTTAATAATAATGATATCACAAATAGCACTACGGATGCGGGGATTAACATTAGGAATATTTTGGCTGGAAGTATCTTTTCAGCAAGTTTCACAGACAACAGAATCACCGGTAATTTTGATCAGGGATTGTTTCTTTATAATTCCGGTGACAGCTTCAACTTGACTGTCCGGGATAACACGATAACCGGCAACCAGGCCGGGGGTATCGATTTTGACACCGATTCCGGAGCGACGGTCCTGACGATAGCCGACAACATCATCAGCAGCAATATCGGCGGGGCAGTCAACAATGACTTCGGGATTCAAATCGATCAGGATAGCGGCGCCAGTAACACACTTGCACTGACATTGACAAACAATCTAATTGAGAATAACGGCTATACAGGCATCTGGCTTGACAACAGGGACGGTACATTCACTGCTTCGCTTACAGGCAATTCAATCGCCAATAACGGGCTCTATGGTCTTTACATCGTGAATCAAACCACCGGAATTTTTAACGTCGGCCTTTACAACAACGCAATCACCGGAAATGCAGACAGAGGGGTATGGCTTAGTAACAACACCGGAACGCTAAACGCGTTGTTTGAAAATAACACAATTGCGATGAACGTAGGGGACGGCTTCGAATTAGATAATGTAAATGGAGGTATTTTTGATTACGATCTCGGAGGCGGAACATTGGGTTCTGCCGGCCTTAATTCAATCTTTGCCAATGGCTCCGGCTTTGACATAAACAATGATACTGGAGCCGATATCAAGGCTGAGAATAACTGGTGGGGGGTGGCGCCGCCCAATCCGGCACGCTTTTCGGGTACAGTTGATTTTGACCCTTCGCTTACATCGAACCCTGATTAAACAATATTGGGTAATTTTCTAATTGCCCACACCGCAAAGTTCCTTGCCGACCTCAAAGGAATGGAATTCGAGGATTTCGCCGCCGCTGTAACCGCCACCTCCGGTGATTTCTTCAGCTTACCTGACAGCAGCCAACCACTCAAATAATCTTGAGTCTCTAATAAACCAATCCGGTAATTTGTTTCGTACCTGGATACCTGTCCTTGTGAAAAGGGGGATTTGGATTTCGAGGTTCAGGAGATACGGTTCACAATTACAGGCCTCGAGCGCCGCAGTGCGAACTACTGCTTTAGATAAATAACGATGCCCGTGAGTATCAAAATCGCGAGTACGCACACACCTATAGCAACAATAAATACCCACATAAAGCGTCTGTTTTGCTTGGAGAGGATATATTTGAGGTACCTGTCGCTCGTGGCAAAGGTCCTGCTCATCTGGACGATACTGTCCGTCTGGCTGACGGTTCGCTGGTTCAGTTTGTCCAGGGCCTCGTTAAACTTATTGAAGCTCTCAACCATTTGAACATCAGTATCTGCGGCAGCCGAAAGCTGATGGTCTATATCAACGAGCGCATCGGTCTGCTTGGCAGTCTCCATTGGTATCTTTTCAACAGTATCTATGAACTGCTGGTCCTTGGCGATTGCCGTTTTCAACTGCCCAATCAACTGCTCCGTTATCTGCCTTTGATTCTGCACAATATCCGGGAAGCTTTCCAGCCATTTTGGCAGTTGTTCGATTCGACTCATCAACTCTTCATTCTGTGTAACCTGACGGTTCAGATGCTGGTTAATGCCCTGCAATTGCTTAATGAGGTTATTGAAACCTTCCTCGAGTTTTTCAATCGACTGTTGTTTTTCCGTCGGCTGAACAGTTTTAACTAAAACCTTATCGCCTTGCGCCCCGAGCGGCCGAGTTTGCGCCCCTGCCGGCTCAGCAGGCTTAGTGCCCTGGTTTATAAGGCCTTCGTCATCTATCTGAGGCCGAAATTTCGTGACCCGCGATTGTCGATTAGGTGCAAGCCAGTTACTTGTCTTCGCCCAAAAATCCTTTATGGTCATTATCATATCCCCAAAGTACTATTTTCTCTCGCCGACGCGTTTCGCTCTCCTGCCATTCCCGTGAAAGCGGGAATCCAGTCTTTATTTTCGCCCTCGTGTCAGAATAGCAAAGATTACACATGTTCTCGGCCGTCAATATCTGTACACTTCTTCCATACTCATTCCACATTACAATCTTTTTCTCCTCCAAATTCAAGTGATTTTTTGCTAATATATATAATCGCAGCAAATTTACACAGTAAAATTAAGGACGAGTAAATGAAGTTAGTAACATATATCAGACACGATTCGATTTCAGTCGGCTTACTGACGGGTGACGACCTGATTGACATTCCATCAATCTGGCCCGGTCCAAATCCGCCGCGCAGCATAAAAGAAATCCTGACCAGAGGCCCTTCCTGTCTCGCAAAGCTGGCCGACCTGGCGGACTCAACCGATATTTTCACGCCCCTGGACTCGGTAAAGCTCCTCGCCCCCATCCCCCGACCGAACAAGGCAATCGCACTGGCGGGGAACTACAGCGAGCATATCAAGGAGGCCAGCCGTGCGCTCGGTCTCTCCGATTCACCCCGCGAAACCACCGTCCCCAGGCCATTCCTTATGCCCCCGACCGCCGTCATCGGGCCGGATGTCCAAATCCCCTGGCCTGCCTACAGTGAACAGGTGGATTACGAAATCGAGCTGGCCGTCGTAATCGGCAAAGAAGCTAAGTGTATAAAGCCCGAAGACGCCCTCGACGCGGTGGCCGGCTATACCATCGTCAACGATGTCTCAGCGCGAAGTGTCACTTTCGCCAAGGCAAGGGCCAAGCGCCCGTGGGACGAATTTTACGACTGGCTCAACGGTAAATGGGCCGACGGCTTCCTGCCTATGGGACCTTACCTGCTCACAAAAGATGAGGTGGACGATGTGCAAAATCTTGAAATGACTCTGAAGGTAAACGACCGCGTCCGCCAGAAAGCCAACACCTCACAGATGATTTACCCGGTGGCCGATATCGTTTCGTTCCTCAGCCACATAATGACACTCGAACCCGGCGACATCATTGCTACCGGCACACCTGCAGGCGTCGCTATGGCTACCGGTGAATTCCTGCAGGGCGGTGACACCATCGAATGCACTATAGAAAAACTCGGCACGCTGAAAAACTCACTTGGCCCAAGACCCAAAGAATTTTATGAACCGCTGGGATAGATATTTGTGAAATTAATGAACTATGAATGCGAAATCTCAGATATACAATGAGATGTAACGAAATGAGAAACAGACGATTCATGACCCGTAGATGCACTATCGGCTTATCTTTACTGATTTTGACCTCCACGGTTTTGACCGGCTGCATGAGTATTCACACTGCCGCACGCGAAGGCAACCTGAAGGAAGTTAGGCGACAACTGGCGTGGGGAGTCAATGTAAATAGAAGACACTTCTATACACGGGATACGCTTTTAATTGAGGCGGCTGCCAATGGACACTTGGATGTGGTTAAGCTGTTAATTGAAAACGGAGCGGATGTTAATTTGAAAGGTGAAGCTTGGTACGGGCCGTTACATGCTGCAGCCTCTAAAGGATATATAGAAGTCGTTAAAATATTATTGGAAAATGGCGCTGATGTGAACATTTTCCAACAAAACAAACCTCTTCACAATGTCGCAATGAATGGACATATCGAAGTCGCTGAGATTCTATTAGCTCATGGAGCCGATATTAATGCTAAGGGTACAGATGAAGCTGCGCCGTTACATACAGCTGTATCCAATAACCAATTAGCGATGGTAAAATGGCTGTTATCTAAGGGAGCCAACGTTAATTCCATAGCCGCCTACGGCTGTACGCCCCTGCACTCGGCTGCCTGGCGCAATAATGTGGAAATCGGCAAAATCTTATTAGAGCATGGTGCCGACCCAACGCTTGAATGTAACGGACGCCTTATCTCAGACGAATTCATCAAGGCGATTAAACAGCAAAGCCAATAGCATTGAATAATTTCACCGTGCGTTGGAAAGTTTGAGTCCACGGCCAAAGACCCAAAGAATTCTACGAACCGCCGGCATAAAAAAGATGGAGTGTTGAATCTATATTATCACCCCCTTAAAAAGAAATAAGAAAAGGCTCAATTTTACTGTAGAGCCTTTTCTTATGCAACATTCCTGGTTGCCTTAGCTCGGGATTACATTGGTTGCGCACGGTCGGCCTTCTTTGCCTTCGCCTATCTCATACTCAACCTTCTGCCCTTCGCGAAGGGTGGCGTAACCTTCTGTCTTGATTTCCGAGTGGTGGACGAACAAATCCTCGCCGCCTTCATCCGGGGTGATAAATCCATAGCCTTTTTTTCCACTGAACCATTTAACTATACCTGAACTCACTACTGTACTCCTTTGGCCTTACAACCAGCCGTAAATTAACCTGCCTCTCACACCTTTCAAGATAATATTCCTGAGAGACGAGGGAATATGCACTATCAAGGAGTAATTATACCCGGCACAATCAGCGGGGGGCAATAAAAAAAATAAAAAAACAGAAGATAAAACTCACATCAATTTTACAGGCCACTGACGATAAAATCGGTCTAAGTTAGGTCATAAGCACGAC
>CAYVIT010000027.1:2279-5346 GCA_964451425.1 uncultured Pirellulales bacterium | reverse complement strand
GTCATCCCGTATTATGATACGAAGCAAGCCGACATCACTCGACTATCCACATCGCCACCGACTCTTCGTCTTTTATGAAGATCCTGTTCCCTGCGACGACCGGATACGCATAGGTCGGCGTCTCGGCCACCTTGTATCGGGCAAGCTCTTCGTACTGCTTGTCACTCGGCTTGAACACGAGCAATTCGGAATCGCTCGGAAGCGCGAGCAGACAAGAGCCGGCGTCGACAATTGCTCCGAAACCGCCCCGGCCGCGCGAGGTGGAGTCGGTCCATGCCGTCCGGCCCGTCTGGGCGTTGATGCAGAAGAAATTGTTGCGGTTGGAAAGCCCGAACAGCAGCCCGTCCTTAAGCACCGGCGTGTTGAACTGCGTCGCCAAATCCGCGTTGCTCCAGAGCTCTTTGGTGGTAAAGCCATCACCCTGCTTTTCAATCTTCACCGCCTTGGTGCCCCGCCCGGCGCCCGTATAGATGACCGTCTCCCCATCGACGATTGGCGTTGCGGAATTATAGGCCCGACTCACGGGAACAAACGGAAGCTGCCACAGCAGCTTACCATCGGCTGCGCTAATACCTACTATGTTCTTCTCCGTCAGTGTCACTATCTGCTTGGTCGCTTTCACCGTCAACAGAACGGCCGACGCATACTCCGGGCCTTCGCCGGCCCATCTCCATTTCTCGTTGCCGCCGGCCAGTTCGTAAGCGATGAGCGCGCCATTGCCGCTCCCGCCGAAATGTTCGATTACCATCCCGTCCACAATAATTGGTGACATAGACGTAAAGAACCGGGGCACGACCTTCGGGAACGGGTCTTTGCGCCACACGAGCTTGCCGCTGGCGGCGTCAAGACAGGACATCACGCTTCCCACCCCGAACGTAACCACCTTTCCATCCGCCACCGCCGGCGAGCTTCTCGGTCCCGGGTGACGTGCCGCCGCACCAGTCACGGCCTGCGCAGCGTACTTGTCCCGCCACACTTCCTTGCCGTCATCCGCCTTCAGACACAGCGTGACCTCATCATCACCCTGCCGCGTAAAAACATACAGCTTCTCACCAACCAGCGCCGGCGTCGCATCGCCTAAGCCCACCGTCACTTTCCACTTCTGTGTCAGCTCCTTAGGCCAAGTGGCTGGTGCCTTGAAACCGCTGATCTTGCCATCCCGATTGGGTCCCCGCCACTGGGGCCAGTCATCGGCGAAAACCGTACCCGCGATGACCACAAGCGTACAACACGCCATCATTGCTCTTGATAATTTTGTTTGCTTCATAACAACCTCCTTTTCGATTTACGTTTGGATGCCCGCACCGCTCTGCCCCCACGGCAGCAAAATACCGCTGCAGGCTTACCCATTACAATCTAATCCACTGCCCCCGATACGTCAATAGCCTACGACCCACTTTTGAGATGCTTTGGCCCACAAGTAATGCGGTACTTTCCGGTTAAGAGAGGATACCTGAGACGTGGTGCAAGATTATACAGGAAGCCGGCCGTACAACAACTTTGTAATGATCGAGGCGGCCTGCTGTTTGGATTCGGCGTTTTTCAGTTGTATGAGCAGGCTTTCCTGCCGGTCTGTAAAGCAAACAGCGGTGTGTAAATCAAAATCGGCTACGCCGGCAAGCTGCTGAATTTTTCCCGTGAGGTTTTCGATACCGGTTTCGAATTTTGCACTTATCTGAACTGTGTTTGCAATCTTCGGCAATTTGCCGGTGTCGAGTCTGGCCGGCAGGTCGGATTTATTCAGAACCGTCAGTGCTCTTTTGCCGGCGATTGCTTCAACAAGCTGGTCGTTAAGCTGCGCTGTGGCCTGGCTGATATCCAAAACGAGCAAAACCAAATCTGCATTATCCAGAATCCCGACGCTTTTTTGCTGAGATGCTTTCTCAACAACGCCTTCAGGTGACGCTGCAAGCTCTTCATCCAGACCTGCTGTGTCAATCAGCACCACTGAAAGCGGGCCGATTCTGCATTGAGCTGAAACCCAGTCCCGGGTTGTGCCTTTGATGTCTGTAACTATCGCTTTCTGTCTGCCGGCAAGACAGTTCAACAGCGTGCTTTTTCCTGTATTGGGTGGGCCAACTATAGCAGCTTTGCAGCCGTTGATAATAAGTTTCGCTTTCCGGCTGTTTTGAAGTATCCGCTCAGCATCGGTTTTGATTTGGTCAATCGATATTGTGTCACGATTTTTCATCCATTCGGCTGCTTTTTTGCTGATGCCGGAATTGATTTGGTATTCAATTATTTTTGTACCCTGAAGTGTTTTGGCCTTGGTTTGAGTAAGTTTGGCTTCGAGTTCGATCGTATTGATGTGTTTTTGTGCCGCCAGGGATTTGGTTAGAAGCTGGTCTGCGGTCAGGAGTGTGACATCCTGCTGCTGGAGCAGTTGCATTATCATCTCCACAATGAGAGGGTTGCCGTGACAATGTATGGTGAAAGTTTCGGGCCCCTCGCAGCCGATTACAACCTCATCGACAGTCTGTTGTGCATCGACGATTGTTCCGAGAAGAATTTTGCCGGTTTGATAAGTGGCCGGTTTTTCCCCCGCGGGCTTGAATATCTTTTTTATGACGACTTCGGCTGTGTCACCAAAGACCTGAATAGTCGATATTGCCCCGGTTCCTTTGCCGGTCATTACAGCAGCAAAAGCAGTCATAGGTTAGATGACCTGCTCCATTTTTTCTTCGATATATTTTTTGTAGGCCAGAACGATGCCTTTTACAACGAGGTTCGGCACGTAGGAATCAATAAACTCGCAGTCATCCTTGATAATTTCCGCCGCTGAGCCTGTAAGTACGGTGTAGGGCCATTTGCCAAGACTCTCCGCATAACGCCTGATAACCTCCTGCACAGTTGCGACAGTCGAATAATACAGGCCGCACTTTATCGCGTCGGTCGTATTTTTGCCGTAAGGCGCCTTCGGCCGAGCGATTTCTACCTTTGGCAGCTGAGCAGTGTGTTCTTTAAGTGCGCGTGCACTGATTTCAAGGCCCGGACAGATGGCGCCGCCAAGAAAAATGCCGCTATCACCAACGAGGTCGATAGTGACAGCGGTGCCGATATCTGCAAC
>CAYVIT010000027.1:0-2179 GCA_964451425.1 uncultured Pirellulales bacterium | reverse complement strand
TCCCAGGCGGACTTGAAAAGGTCCGTCAATTTGGCATGGGACCGGCCCGATACGGACTTGATAAATTCTTCTTCGTCCTTTAAGTAAAGGGCTACTGTAATATTCGTATTGCCAATATCTACCGCAATTATGTTCATTGTTTACTGCTCTACTTGTTTTGTTTCTTTAACTTTTTTCCACAACAATTCGGTCAGCTCTTTGATTCCGGCGCCGGTAACTGCTGAGATTGGGTAAATCTCCCTATTCAAATCTTTTTTCAGGTCCTCTACAATCCTGCCATCGGGATCGAGGTCTATCTTATTAGCAACGACGACTTCAGGTTTTTTAGCAAGGGCCTCGCTGTACTGCTGCAATTCGCTGCGTATGGCTTTGTAATTTTCCACGGGGCCTGAGCCAACTGTCGGCATTATATCAAGAATGTGAACAATAATTATAGTTCTCTCTATATGTCTTAGGAATTCGAATCCCAAGCCTACTCCATTATGTGCGCCTTCGATTAGGCCTGGGATGTCGGCCATAACGAACCGGCGGAAATCGCTTAGCCCGACGATGCCGAGCACAGGCTCGACTGTGGTAAAGGGATAATCGGCGATTTTCGGCCTTGCGGCTGAGCAGCGGGAGATGAGTGTGCTTTTGCCGGCATTCGGCATACCCACCAAACCGACATCGGCGATGAGCTTCAATTCGAGTCTTATATTTCTTTCCTGGCCCGTTTTGCCGGGCTCAGTATACCTTGGGGCCTGATTGGTTGAGGCAGCAAAGGCCTTATTGCCTCTTCCGCCTTTTCCGCCGCGGCAGACGCAGACTTTCAATCCGACCTTGTCGAGGTCGGTTAGCAGCAGGTCAAAATCGGTGTCGTAGATGAGTGTTCCCGGCGGGACAGGGATTACAAGGTCCTGGCCATTTGCTCCGTGTTTATTAGCGCCTGAGCCGGGCTGACCATTTTGAGCGCGCCAGTGATGTTTGCCGGCAAAATCCAACAAGGTGTCGAGGTTTTCAACAGCCTCAAAATAGACATTTCCCCCCCTGCCGCCGTCGCCGCCGTCAGGACCGCCTTTAGGAACGTACTTTTCACGACGAAAGCTCAAACAACCATTGCCGCCGTCGCCTGCCTTGACCCAGATTTTTGCCTCGTCAATAAACATAGCACCCCATATCGTATCCTATATTTGATAATGAAAAAAGGATGGTTTGAAACCATCCTTTTTTTACATCATATTTGTCGTTTTCAATCAGTCGACGTGGACTTTTCGGCCCTGGAAACGGACTGTTCCTTCCGAGGTGGCAAATAAGGTATAGTCCCTTCCCATACCAACATTTTGGCCGGGGAAGAACTTTGTTCCGCATTGCCTAACAATGATGGAGCCGGCCTTTACAGACTGGCCGCCGTACAGCTTCACACTTCTATACTGAGGATTGCTGTCCCGGCCGTTTCTCGAAGAGCCTTGTCCCTTTTTATGTGCCATAACAAACTGCCTTTCTTTCGATAAATCCAAACTTTACGGCTTTATTATAACCGCCACCAACAGTATTGTCCAGAAAATTTTTATCTCCAAAAACGAAGACGTTTTACGTCTATTTAGCCTGCAGTATAGCCCTGCTATCATTCAATGATAAAACACCAAGGGCAGCCAGTTTTATTTTGCCTTGAAGGTCGATAAAAAAGCTGCAGGGAATGCCACTTATCCGATTGTAAGGTTCCGGCATTCCATTTATATCGACAGAGAACGCTATATAGTTGATTTTTTGTCGTTCCACAACACTTTTGACCCTGTCAGTAGTATTAGGGGGCCTTGTAGTTATGTAAGATATGGCCAGCATTACCACTTTTTCGCGGCCGATGGTCTTTCGTAATTCGATTAGTCCCGGGAGCTGCATTCGTCAGGCTGAGCAGCGGTTAGAGAACAAGTCCACATTATTCAACTTTCAACACTTCCTTTATTGCTTTTTTCAGTGTTTTTTTTGGTAAGGCCCCTACTGCCATTTGTGGTTCTTCATTTAGCGGTACAAAAAGCATACTGGGGATGCTCTGAATGCCGAAAGCGGCCGCTAATTCCTGTTGAGCTTGTGTGTCAACTCTGTAAATATTGAGCTTACCTTGGTATTCTCGAGCAAGTTCTTGTAAAATAGGTTCTACCATTTTGCACGGCGCACACCAATCCGCATAAAAGTCAACGAT
>CAYVIT010000026.1:17140-32364 GCA_964451425.1 uncultured Pirellulales bacterium | reverse complement strand
TTAACAACTCTGTAATAATTGAGGCTGCCTGCTGTTTGGATTCGGCGTTTTTCAGTTGTTTCAGCAGGCTTTCCTGCCGGTGGGAATGTAAAGGTTTCCGTTCTTTCAGCGCAAAACTTACAGGAATCGTTGAATAAATCAAGGCCTCTCACATAGGCGTCTGATGATGTGGATATTGTACGTTATGCTTTTTGTTTTTGTGCTTTGATAATTTGAACCAGGGACCTTAACACCGCCTGCGTCTGTTTCTGTCCTTTGCCTTCTAACGTGAGTCCCTGCGAGGGGCGTGCACAGCACGCGACGCGGCAATCCCGTCCCCAAGTGTGAAATCTGAAATGCCTGCCCCATTGCTTGGAGTCCAGCCTGTTCCCGAATATCGTAGTCGGGGTTCTGCTCTAACCGGAAGATATACGCACCGTTACCATCCTCCGGGCTGCCGCCTTATATAGTATAGAGAATACTCTGCAATAGGGCTGTTTCAGTTAAAACAGCAGGATACGACGCTCGAATTAAAGAAAGGGGTATATGAGATGAAAGTACTAAGATTGATACAAAAATGGCTGCGAAGATTGTGGGGCTCAGACGGGCCTTTAGCAACTTCAATTGATTCGCACAAGTGGGAAAACAAAATCGAAATTTTGGGGCATTTGTCGCGCGGATGTTTTTGAATCATTGAGCGAAAAGATGCCGACTGAAGATCAACCAAAACCGCAGCTAATTTAATCCAAAAATCGACATTATCGAAAAAATTCTCATTTTTTTTCTGACAAATCCTTATCTCCCAACCCTGCCTAAAAACGCCCTGTCCTCCGTTATTGCGTGGAGGCCGTAAGCCGAAGCGGCAATCTCAAAATTCTTCATTCTAAATTCTCTCGGCGATGTCCTATTTCCCCAAGTGTCCAAACCGTCAAAAAGCCCTTTTTCAGCATTAATAGCCCCATTTTCGCCCTCAACTTGACTTTTTGCCTCTTTCACATATATATAAGTAGTCAGATTTAATGTCGTAATTGGAGCGATGGAAATACTCGTACCGACGTTTTGGAGCCAAACAGGGCTGTGACCGTTGCCCTATCAGGAATATAAAAATTTCTGTCATTCTGAGCGGAGCGAAGAAAATCTTTTTTTTCGAGCATATTCAGTACAGTTCGAGGCGTAGACTCGACTGGGAACGTGCGGCTTATAAAATGAATAATCACATAGGAAATATTCAGTAATCGGTTACGTATGGCAGACATATTTGACCGCACAATAGTGAATCAAATCCAGCAGGCGAATGACATCGTTGATGTCATAAGCGAACACGTCAGCCTGAAGAAAAAAGGCAGGGAGATGGTCGGCCTATGTCCCTTCCACGACGACCATCGACCCAGCATGAATGTCAATCCCGCAAAGCAGATTTTCAAGTGTTTTTCCTGCGGTGCCGGGGGAAGCGTCTTCTCTTTTGTCCGGATGCGTGAGAACCTCACCTTTCCACAGACACTTCAGAGGCTCGCAGACCGGGCCGGTATAAAGCTGAAACCACTAAAAACCAAGGACTCAAAACCAAAAACTGATGAGGCTGACCCTAATGAGCTGGCAAGGGTCAACGCCTGGGCCGCCAAATACTTCCAGCAAAATCTCCAGGACAAGAGTAAAGGCAAACACGCCCGTGACTACCTCGCCGAAAGGAAGATAACGCCTGAGAGTATCAAACATTGGCAGATTGGTCTTGCCGTTGCGCAGAATGATTTACTCCTCGCTGCGAAAGCAAAAAAAATTCCGACAAAGTTACTCCGGGACGCAGGCCTGGTTGTAACTCAAAATGGCAGCCTCGCCGATAAATTTGTAAACCGCCTTATGTTTACAATTGCAGACGCAACCGGCAGAGTAATCGGCTTCGGCGGGCGAACCCTCGATGGCACCGGCGCCAAATATATAAACTCGCCGGCTACAGCCCTTTTTGATAAAAGCAATTCTCTCTACGGCCTCCAGCACGCCCGACAGCATATTGCTTCTTCAGGTGTAGCCGTTGTAGTCGAAGGCTATACAGACACCATCATGGCACACCAGACCGGAATCGCCAACGTCGTTGCGAGCCTGGGCACAAGTTTTACGCAAGGCCAGGCACGCATCCTACGACGCTACGCAAAAAAGGTGGTCTTGCTCTTTGACAGCGACGCCGCTGGTATCGAAGCCGCCAACAGGGCCCTTGAGGTCTGCGTCTCGCAGCGTATAGACATAAAACTTGCCTCCGTCCCAAAGGGAAAGGACCCGTGCGATTTTCTTCTTAGCGCCGGCAGGAAGGCTTTTGAGAAACTGCTTGGCAGCGCGGTCGATGTTTTTGAATTCAAATGGAACAGACTGATAGAAAGTATCGGCACTACTGATACACTCATCGACCACAAAGCCGCAGTCGAAGAGTTTTTACAGACAATCGCGACCGCCGCCTGGGCCGGCCGCGTGCCTGCCATCGACAGGGGCCTGATTGTTAACCGCCTCTCCAAGATTATCGGCACAACCCCAAAACAAATAAATGCTGAGCTGTCAAGAAGAATGGCAAGAGTGGCAAGGAATGCAAACTACCGCGACTCCACCGCCCCGAATCAAAAAACCCGGTCCGTACCGGCTGACCTCGGGCAGGGACTTTATGCCACAGCTCAAAGAGAGGTACTCGAAGTATTACTGAACGAACCGAAGCTTTTTGACATCGTAAAAAAACAGATAACGCCTGAGGACTTTGATGTACCGATATTGAGGCGGATGGCGGACATAGTTTTTGAAGCGATGAACGCCGACCCCAATCCGTTGCTAAAAGAAATCCTGGCAAAAGCCGAATCCGTAGAGGTCGGCAGCCTTGCTGTGGAATTAGCCCAGACCGGTGAAGCAAAAGACAATTTCAAACCTCGTTTGGACGGGGCACTTAATGCTATGCAGAGGCTGCAGAGACAGAGAAAAAAGAGTGAGATTAAAGCGGTGGATGACCAGACTCGATTTCTCCGCCGTTTCTCCGAAAATACTCCAAAAGAAAATCCACATAACGTGGGAATGGTATAGTGAAGTTGACGGCTGTTATCGGCTGTTGATAAGTAGAAAGTAATCAGCGACAGTGAACCGCTGGGGCTGATTAGCGGTAGATAATTAATAGGAAGCACTGAATTCGAAATCGCTACTGAGGGTACTAATTGTGGCAAAAAAAACAAAAAAGGCAGACAAAAAAATTAGCGCTGTTGAAGCCGCTGATGGTGATAGCTCTTCAAAGTCCGCCAAATCCAAAAACACTGAGCAGCGTATAAAAACGCTCATAGAAAAAGGCGGCAAAAAAGGCTTTCTTACATACGAGGAAATGAACGAGGGTCTGCCCGAAGAAGCTGTCAGCCCGGCCCATCTCGACCGTCTGCTCGCAACGCTGGATGAAAAGGGAATCGACCTGCTCGATGAAGCTGACGTCCGGAAACAGCCGGAAGAGGAGTTCGAGGAAACTGAAGGGCAATTAGAGCATGAAGCAGCCAAAGACGAGCAGGTCGAAGTCGACGAACTACTTGAAAAACATCTGCTCGAGCCGGAAGTTTCAAAAAGAATCGATGATCCTATCCGAATGTATTTGACCCAGATGGGTCAGATTCCTCTGCTGAATAGAAAAGCGGAAATCACACTCGCTCGAAGAATCGAAATCACCAGAATGGACTTCAGAAGAAAATTACTTCAGTGCGATTATTGCGCGCGGAACGCTCTCGATTTGCTGCAGCAGGTGCACGAGGGATTGCTTTCTTTTGACAGAACAATGAGAACTTCGCCGGCCGAAAACCTCGCGAAAAGCACAATAAAGAGACGCCTGCCGGCAAACTGCGGCACTGTAAGTAAAATGCTTCAAATGAACCAGAACCTGTTAAAGAAGGTCATCAAATCACTGAACGGGGATAGGCCCGACAAAGCTATGCTAAAACGAGCACACAGAAACAGTCAAAAAATCGCGACGCTGCTGGAAGAACTTAGCCTGCGAACAAGCAGAATCCAGCCGATGCAAAATAAACTTCACGCTATCTGTGAGAAGATGCGTCAGCTCCAGAGGATTATCGAAGCCGGGCCCAATATGGATTACACCAGTGAAGATATTGAGGCGGTTAAACAGGAGTTAATCGGTCTGCAGGAGCTGGTGAACGAAACTCCGAAGATGCTCGAAAAACGACTTCGTGTAATAGACAGAGTCTTCACTCAGTATGAGCAGGCCAAACGCCTGCTTTCGAGCGCGAACCTGCGACTGGTAGTATCAATTGCCAAGAAATATCGTAACCGCGGCTTGAGCTTTCTTGATATAATCCAGGAAGGTAATACCGGCCTGATGAGAGCGGTCGACAAATATGAGTACCGCAGGGGTTATAAATTCAGCACCTATGCAACGTGGTGGATTCGTCAGGCAGTTACACGTGCGATTGCCGACCACGCTCGTACGATTCGTATTCCAGTCCATATGATAGAGACGATGAGCCGACTGAGGACAGCAGGCAAAGTACTGCATCAGAAACTGGGCAGAGAAGCTACCGTTGAGGAGATTGCCAAAGAAGCCGAGATGAGCGTGGAGGAGACACGTAGAGTATTGAAGATTTCCAAGCATCCGATAAGTCTTGACAGGCCCATCGGGGATAGTGAAGACAGCTACTTCGGCGATTTCATTGAAGATGATAATATTGATTCGCCAGTGGCCTCAGCTACTCAGGAAATGCTCAAGGAAAGAATCGATCTGATCCTGAAAACGCTTTCATATCGCGAACGCGAGATTATCAAGCTGCGTTACGGCATCGGGGACGGCTATACCTATACGCTCGAAGAAGTGGGCAGAATCTTTAAAGTCACCCGCGAGCGTGTCAGACAGGTTGAGGCAAAAGCGATACGCAAACTACAACACCCTGTCCGCGCCCGCAAACTCGAAGGTTTCCTCGACCATAAGGCAGTGGCGACTTAACAGGCATTGAGGGCAGAAGGCAGAGGTCGGAAGTTGGATATCGAATGAGGAATAGCGAATAATGAATTTGAGATTGCCGCGTTCGTCACAGGCGGGCTCGTAATGAAATCCCTCAAATCATATGTGACCGGGCATTAGATACAATCAAATACTTATATGGCACAGGACCGCCAGTGCCCAAAGCAAATCCTTTTTAGGCACGACCTTCGTCTCATACTTTTCATTTATCGGTATGAAGTGAACACTGCTCTCGGTTGTTCTTATGAGCTTACAGGTGACCCCTATTTGATTTGAAACACGCGCGACTCCAATTTGCCCCTGAGCGGCCGGCACAGAGGGGCTTAATATCACGATGTCACCGTCGTTTATCCTCGGCGACATACTATCACCATCTATCTGAAGCGCAAAACTGTCGGGAAACAGCTTATGAACCTCCTCACACTGAACGAATTCAACAATCTGCTCATTCTCCTTTCCGCTAACCTGAATTAGATTAACCCTCTGTCTTTTGAGACTATCTACCAGGGCCCTCGCCTGCAAATCAACTGAGACCTTACCATCTATAGAACCAATAATCGCTTTACCAATATGCTTCTTTACCAGCTCCTCAAGTTCAGTAACAGCTTGCTTAGGTTCCGGCAGAAATGTTTCATCCCAAAAATGAACTATACCTGCGGCGGTTCTGCCGAGTACCGGAATCCATCCCGGCTGAGCCGGCTTTGTCGGTAAAACCTGGGGATAAAACTGCTTTTCGATACCTTTTTTCTCGCATAACAGCTCAATAAAAGCAAGAACCGGCTCGGTTAGCTCCGGATTCTCTGTAAGCAAATCACCGAGCTTTTGCAAAAGTTCACTATATGGACCAAAGGAGAATTTTTTTTCTTTTCCCTGTCCTGTAAGCAGCCACTCCAAATCCCCTCCCGTAACCTCACATATTTTCAGAAGAATGTTAATAGGAGGGAGCCTGTCATTTTCATAATAGCTGTAAGTAGAAGCACTTATGCCCAGAGCTCGGGCAAATTTACTCTTGCCTCTTTCGCCTGCGTATTGCTCACGTAGAGACCTAATCCGCTCAATTATCGCATTTACGTTATTATTTTGCATAAATACTGTACATTTGCGAATATATACTTGCAATCATTCGCTTTTGTGTTAATATTAAGGCAAAAGCTGATTCTAAAACGAGCATTTTATGTATGGATTCGAAAGTTGTCAACAAGGAGATTAGTAGAAATGGCAAAATATATGAAAAAAAGAGGAAGAAAGCCGACTTTGGCGAAAAAACCGAAAAAAACTACAAAAGGCCAAACAAAAGCGGCGGAATATGTAAGCCACCTATTAGAGTTACATAAATTACAAGGCGTAATCCTGGCTCGCCTTAGCAAGGAAGTAAAGTAAAAGGTAACCAATTTTTAATCAACCGTATGTATTTAGTTACTGTTGCGGAAAACCGAAACTGGAAATGTCACCCCTGCGAAAGCAGGGGTCTACGGCGAAAAAACTGGATTCCTGCTTTCGCAGGAATGACAAGCGCCGTTTCCGCAACAGGAACTATTTAGAGAAAAGGGTATGCGAACATTCTTTTCAAAGTGCATAATTACTTTAACAGGCAAAGAACTAATTTTTCAGGAATAGGTTGCCGGGCAGTTGCTTTATCAGGCCCTTTAGACGGAGCGATATCAGGCCGGCGTTAATAATGCCCGGCGGCAAATTGGTCTCCATAATTATCTGGTCTATATGAGACGGTTCTTTATCGAGATGGTCATAAATCTTTTTTTCAGAATCAGTAAGATTCAACCGGCTTACATCAAATAGGGATGTCTCGATCTTTTCAGAGGCCTTTGCGGTTGCCGCGGTTACGTGGTCTTGCAGTTGTTGGCCGATGTAGCCGAGAGCTTCCATCACATCTTCAACGGATTCGATTAGCTTTGCCCCCTGTTTTATCAACTGATGAGTACCTTTACTCAATGGCGAATCAATTTTGCCCGGCACGGCCATTACCTCACGATTATTATCCATCGCGGCCCTGGCGGTTATCAGTGCTCCTGAACGCAGGCCGGCCTCGATAACGATTGTCCCCAGGGACAGTCCGGCTATTATTCTGTTTCGGGGCGGAAAGTTCACCGGCAGCGGTTCGTAATGCAGCGGCAATTCGCTAATGCAGGCGCCCGATTCAGCTATGAGCTCGAACAGCTTCTTATTCTCCGGCGGATAGATTTTTGCCAGACCGCAGCCCTGCACAGCAATTGTGCGTCCATTTGCCGACAGAGCACCTTGATGTGCGGCGGTATCTATGCCGCGGGCCATTCCGGAACAAATAGTAAAGCCTGCTGAACTTAGAAAATGGGCAAGCCGGGAAGATTGCTCCTGACCATACAAACTGCACCGCCGGGAACCGACGATTGAAATACACAGGCTGTCCTGCCGAGTCAAACTGCCCTTGATGTAAAGAATCGGTGGAGGGTCGTAAATCTGTTTCAATACAGGTGGATAACGCTTATCTTCAAGGTGGATTATCCAGACGTCAAGCTTCTCGGCCAGTTCCAGCTCGGTGGTTGTGTCGAATTTGTTACGCGTTGCGGCAATTTGCTCAGCAGTCTTGAAGTCTACTCCGTCTATTTTGGTCAGCTCACTAACCGAGGCGCCTAAAGCGCTATCCACCGAGTCGAAACGGCTGATAAGTTTTCCAAAGGTAGTGGGGCCGACACTTTCAGCTCTGATTAATTTGAGCCATTTTTCGATATCAACAGAATGTTGCTGCGTTTTTGCCATCGTCATCTCACATAAGCCGGCTCGGCCTGTCCCTGCAAAGGCACAGGCGTAGTGAATGCGAAAATATTAGCTGGAGTTTATCTGATAACCGTCTGGGGTCAACAAAAAACAGGCCCAGGACTGGCGCGGAATTTTCTTGCTTTACACATCTTCTATTGGTACAATGACTTATAGAAGAATGTCAAAAATACGGGGAAGAGGCGTTTGTCGTTTTCGTCTCGGGATATGACGATGTCTTTTCCATTTAGGGACAACAACCCGAAAAAGGTTGATATTAAAAGTATGCAAATCAGCATTTCATTCGTCAGATAATCGCTATATATTGTGAAAGAACGAGAAGCCGTAAGGAAGTGTCGAAATGTCGTATGAGATATTTGAAAATGAAATTGTAATGCTTTCGCTTGGCGTGGGAGTTTTGATATTCATTTTGGGTAATCGCTCGCGATTGAAATCCCTTGCGGCATCTAAGATTCTTATTATGGCTTTCTATGTGCTGTTGTTAGGCTGGACTGTGACAGTGATGGAAGGTTTGTTTTGGGAAAAGATTCTGAACTATATTGAGCATGCCTGCTATGCTGTTAGTTCGATATTTGTGGCTGTGTGGTGCTGGAAGGTATTTGGAAAAAGAAGGGAGACCGTGTGATTTACCGTTTCTTTATAGTAGTCTTTGACATTATCACTTTCTTAGCGTCGGCGGTTGGGCTGATTTTCCTGTTAAAAGGCTGGAAACGGGCCCTGCAGCCGAAGACTAAGCTGGTGTTTACAGGGCTTCTGATTTTTACTATGTGTTACAGCTTGTGCCTTTTCGTCGAATGGTACTGGGGCACCAAAGTTTTGGACAGGGCAGAGGACGTCATTGGAGCATTGGTTCCAATGTGGTGGGCATTTGTCGTCTATGCCTTTCTCGGAGGAATCGTCGAGCAGCAACTACGTGAGCGGGAGGGAAGGTTTCAAGAGCTGTTCGATAAGGCGCCTATCGGCTACCATGAGCTGGACACGGATGGACGCATCACGCGAGTGAACCGAACCGAGCTCGATATGCTCGGCTATACCGCAGAGGAAATGCTGGGTCAGCCCGTGTGGGAATTCTATGTCGATAAGGAGAAGTCTCGGCTGGCAGTGGAGTCCAAGCTGGCCGGTAACATACCACCCGGACAGGCATTCGAGCGAATGATTCGACGAAAAGATGGTGACATGCTTCCCATTCTGATTGAAGACCGTTTTCTGCACGATAAAGCCGGGAATATTGCCGGCATCCGCTCAACCATACAGAATATCACAAAGCGCAAGCGGGCGGAGGAGTCGCTTGCGCAGGAACGCAATCTGCTGCGGACACTGATAGACAACATGCCGGATAACATCTTTGTCAAAGATACCCAAAGCCGGTTTGTTATTGCTAATATTGCCGTGGCACGTTTAATGGGAACAACACCAGAAGGACTTCTGGGAAAGACAGACTTTGACTTTTACCCGAAAGAACTGGCGGCCAAGTATTATGCGGGTGGGCAGAAAGTTGTCCGCACGGGTAAACCGTTGGTCGCCCAGGAGGAACCGGCCGTTGACCCGGAAGGCAATCGTAAATGGTATTCAACAACTAAAGTCCCTCTGCGGGGCAGCAGCGGAAAGGTTGTGGGCATTATAGGCATTAGCCGGGACCTCACGACCCGGAAATTGGTGGAAGAGGACCGCGAACGGCTTATGCGGACGCTGGCTCTAAAAAATGAAGAGCTCGAGTCGATTTTGTACGTTACTTCACATGATTTACGAGCACCTCTGGTCAACATTCAGGGATTTGGCAATGAGTTATCCCGCAGTTGTAAGCTGATACACACGGCACTTAAGGATACGCTGAAGACCGCAGAGATAAACGAAGAAGTTGATAACGCTTTTAATAAAGATGTTCCTGAGGCTTTGGGCTTTATTTTGACCAGTGCGAAAAGGATGGATTCGCTGCTGTCGGGTCTTCTTCGGCTTTCCCGACTCGGGCAGGCGGCAGTGACTATTGAGCCGCTTGATATGAACGAGATGTTCGCCAACATCACCAAGGGTATGGAATACCAGGTAAAGGAGGCAGGTGCAGCTGTGGATATCCGGTCACTGCCGTCTTGTCTGGGTGATGCTTCGCAGATAAATCAGGTTTTCTCTAATATTTTTGATAACGCACTGAAATATCTTGACGAATCCAGGCCAGGTATGATACGTGTATATGCTAAATCTGAGAATGGTCGGAACATTTATTGTGTGGAAGATAATGGAATAGGAATCGCTCCGGAGCATCAGAAAAAGATATTTGAGGTATTTCACCGGCTTGAGCCTGACAGGAAAAGTGGAGAAGGACTTGGATTGGCTATTGTCAGGCACATTCTTGGCCGGCATGATGGAAAGGTATTGGTAGAATCGGAGCCTGGAAAGGGGAGCAGGTTTTCCGTGTCACTGCCGAGCGCTTGATTATAATAATAGCCGTGTTAACAGGAAAGGGCAAGAATGAAAAAAGAGGGCGTTATTCTTATTGCCGAAGATGATGAGGGACATTTTGAGTTGATAAAGAGGAGTCTACAGCGTGCCGGCGTCTGTAACCAGATACTCAGATTTGCTGATGGCCAGGAGACGCTCGATTTTCTTTTCGTAAGGGGTGACGGCCCTAAACGTGAATCCGATAAGGAGTATCTTTTGCTGTTGGATATTCGTATGCCGAAGATAGACGGCGTGGAGGTTCTCGAGGAGGTCAAGAAGGACCCGGAATTAAAGAAAATTCCTGTGATTATGTTGACGACAACAGACGACCCTCGAACGGTAGAACGCTGCCACAAACTTGGATGCAGTGTCTATATAGTCAAGCCGGTGGAGTATCAGGATTTTGCGGATGCTGTTCGAAAAGTCGGACTGCTTCTTTCCGTTGTTGAAATACCACAAATAAGCAAAGCCCAGTGAGCATGAGGGGCGGGGGAAATGAATAAGAACGTTGTTATCCTTATCGCGGAAGATGACCCGGGACATGTACAGCTTGTAAAGAGAAATCTATGGCGCAGCTGCGTCGAGAACAATATTCTGCAATTCAATGATGGACAGGAGATACTGGACTTTCTGTTCAGGATGGACAATAAAAGGAAACGTGATGAAAGGGGCTGTTATTTTGTACTTCTTGACATTCGGATGCCAAGGGTTGACGGCCAAGAGGTTCTTCGGCAGATGAAGGAAGACGGGGAACTAAAAAAGATTCCGGTAATTATCCTGACAACGACGGATAAAGCAAGCGAGATTGACCGGTACTATAGAATGGGCTGCAGTTTCTATATGGTTAAGCCGGCGGATTATAATAAATTTATGGAAGCGGTGGAAAGTCTGGGAGCATTTCTTTCTCTGGAGTGCTTAAGAGTACCCCGTATCGACGGAGTCGAACGAGGTTAAATGAGCCGTCGTGGAAATCGAGAGCGCAAGAAAGCACCGGCAAAACGAATTCTACATTATATTTAACCAGTAGGATTCAGAAACTATATCCAATATGTAAATCTGCCCGGAGGGCGCCTTGTTATAAGAAAAGATAATTTTACATTCAGTTATTTTGACGCAAAACACATTTAAGGAGATAATACTGTACAGTTGGCTTTTTTGTAACCTCTCTATTAACAATACCTTCCATTCGTTTATTCAGTGATATGAATGGTGTTTTGTAGTATTTGAGTGTCTGGGTATTGACTCGGGTGCCTTCTTTTGTTATAATTAAGTTTTAATGGCAAAATCAACAAAAACAATCGGAAAGAAACATACGAAGAAGCGTCTGTCCAGAGTCGCCAAGGTCAAAAGCAAAAAGGCTTTTAAGAGCTACAAAGAGGCTCTAAAGTACCTCTATGAGCGGACTGACTACGAGAAGGAAAAGCGTCTGCGCTATAACATTACGACGTTCAACCTTGCACGGATGGAGAAGCTGCTTTCCTTAGTAGGTAATCCTCACAAAAAAATTCCTACGGTCCATATAGCCGGCACAAAAGGCAAGGGTTCAACAGCCACGATGCTGGCCAGGATGCTTGAGGCCAATGATTATACTGTTGGATTATATACGTCGCCGCACGTAGTACACCTGCACGAGCGAATTGTTGTCAATTCGAAGATGATTCGCGAGTCGGAAATGCTTGGTCTGCTGAACCGCATTTACGCCGCGGTAGAAAAAATAGCCAAAACTGAGCAGGTCAGCTTCTTTGAGATTATGACGGCGCTGGCGTTTATGCATTTTGCGGATGTAGACGTTGATATTGCGGTGATTGAAACCGGCTTAGGCGGCAGACTTGACAGCACCAATGTGATTCGGCCCGAAGTCGTCGGAATAACAAGTTTGAGTATCGACCATCAGTATCAGTTAGGTGAAACAATCGGCAGTATCGCCAGGGAAAAGGCCGGGATTTTCAAGCGAGGTGTACCTGTTGTTACTGTTGAGCAGGACCCCGAGGCGCTGCGTGTTCTAAAGTCGTGTGCTTCTGCCGTCAAGGCGCCTTTGAGCGTAACCGGCAGTGACATTGATTTTTCGCAGCGGTTCGAAACGTCACGGGAGCACGGCCCACACACGAGAATCTGTCTGACGACACCAACGAGTAAATTTGAACACCTGCGTGTGCCGTTGTACGGAAAGCATCAGGCCATTAATTGTGGTCTGGCTCTGGCCATGCTGGATAAACTCAAGTCAAGCGGCTACGAGATAGATGACGAAAAAGCGACTGAGGGACTTAACAATGTCTCGCTAACGGGCCGAATGGAGATGATTTGTGATGACCCCAGAATCATGATCGACGGCGCTCACAATGCGGCAAGTATCCGTGCCCTGATACATGCAATAGGCCAGAATATTCCATACGATTCCATGGTGATGATATTCGGCTGCAACAGCGACAAGGATGTTAAAGGGATGCTTAACGAATTGCGGTACGGGGCCGACAAGGTTATTTTTACCCGCAGCATATCACCAAAAGCGATGTCCCCGGAAGACCTGGCTGAAATGTATACGGAACTGTGCGGCAAGATGTACCAGACGGCCATAACTCTGGGTGAAGCACTACAGCTTGCGAATAGCGCTGTCGACAGGGAAGATTTGATTTGTATTACCGGCAGCTTTTATCTCATCGGCCAGGCCAAAATGCGTTTCCAGCCTACCCAACCGGGGCCGAGAAGCTAACCACCGGCCGCCCCTCATCATAAAAGCTGTGTTCGCTTTGCGTACTGTTTTATGATTTCACTAAATCAGCCGGCTTTTGTCCGGAAGCGCTGTTGTTGCACAAAGCCGGTTCATTTCCAGACATAACCCGCACCCCTTATTTTCAATTTGCACTAACAAAGAATTTGGGTTATAAAATCCTTTCTTCAGTGTTGTCAGAAAATAAATGTCTGTCGGCGATTATGGGTGAAAAGACAGGAAAATACCTGTAAAAGGAACTGGTAATGGCGGAAGTAAAGACATATATCGCGGTTGACCTCGGTGCCGAGAGCGGCAGAGTGATGCTCGGCTCAGTCTCGGCTGACAAGCTTACTCTTGAAGAAATCCATCGCTTCGGCAACGGCCCGGTCGAAGAGAACGGCACGCTGCGGTGGGATTTCGAAGGACTGCTGTCGGAGATAAAAACCGGCATTGGAAAAGCGGCAAAACAGGCAGGAAGCGACATATCGGGTATCGGTGTCGATAGCTGGGGCGTTGATTTCGGCCTGCTCGATGCCGAAGGAAAACTGATTGAAAGCCCGTACCATTATCGTGACAGCAGAACTAATGCAATGATGGACAGAGCCTTCGAGTTAATGAGCAAACGCGAAATCTATGAGAGCACCGGCATCCAGTTTATGCAGTTAAACTCCTTATACCAGGTGCTTGCAATGCGCCTGGCAAATTCGGACGCCCTGCTTAAGACCAAACAATTAATCTTTATAGGCGACTTGTTCTCCTACTTTCTATGCGGCCAAGCCTTCGGTGAATACAGCCTGGCGAGCACTTCGCAAATGATGGACATGAAAACAGGGAAATGGTCAAAGCCGATTTTCGACAAGCTCTCTTTGCCTATAGAGATTATGCCGGAAATCGTCGAAACCGGTACCATTGTAGGCAAATTAACCAAACCTATCGCAGACGAGCTTGGCTGCAGCAGGATACCTGTCATTGCAACCGCCTCACACGATACGGCATCGGCCGTGGCCGCGGTACCGGCCGGGCAAAATTATAACTGGGCGTATCTTTCGTCCGGGACTTGGTCTTTGATGGGCGTGGAAGTGCCTCACGCGATTGTCAACAGAAAGAGCTTTCAATATGAGTTCACTAACGAAGGTGGGGTCGACAATACGATTAGGTTATTGAAGAACATAATGGGTCTATGGCTGATGCAAGAGTGCAGGAGGCAATGGCAGCGTGATGGCGTCGAGCTATCTTATCCTGAAATGACCGATATGGCCCAGGAAGCTGAACCCTTTGCCCGACATATTGAGGTTGATTACAGCGGTTTTCTTGCGCCCGGTGACATGCCTGAAAGAATCAATAGTTACCTTGCCGAAACGGGCCAGAAAACAATCAATGATAAGGGACAGATGATGAGGGTGATTCTGGAAAGCCTTGCGCTGAAGTATCGCGTCGTGATGGAAAGGCTCGAAGATATCACAGGTCAAAATATAGATTGCCTGCACATTGTCGGCGGCGGGATACAGAATGAGCTCCTTTGCCAGTTTACAGCTAATGCAATCGACAAGAAAGTAATCGCAGGGCCGATAGAGGCAACGGCAAGCGGAAATCTTCTGATACAGGCCAAGGCGGCCGGACAGATTGAAAACTTAGCTGAGCTTAGAAAAATAGTCCGCAATTCTTTCGAGCTAAAAGAGTATCAGCCCCGGGAAGCCTCACTCTGGGAAGAGCAATACAAAAAAGTGCACAAGTGATAAATGAACAGTGCTTTTTCTTATATGCCCTGATTGGTAAATATAAACGGCCGGCAGGGAAAGGGACATTTTGATAGAAGAGCTTGAGCAAAAGCTGGATAGTTTCGATTCTGCAGAAAGAAAAGAGGCGCTGCTGGCACTATGTGAAAAGGTGCGGTCAGGCGAAATAACTTTGCCCGAGCCCGGCACGGATGTCAACCTGCACTGTCATACATTCTTCTCTTATAATACCTATGGCTATTCCCCGAGCAAATTTGCCTGGCTGGCCCGCAGGCGCGGGCTGGCTGTTGCGGGAGTCGTGGATTTCGATGTGCTTGACGCCATTGAGGAATTTCTTGAGGCAGCCAGAGAGCTCCGCCTCAAAGGCTGCGCTGGTCTGGAGTCGCGAGTTTTTGTGCCGGAGTTTTCCGATAGAGTGATTAACTCGCCCGGCGAGCCTGGTATCTCATATCATATGGGCGTAGGATTCCCAACTTCCAGGTTACAGGGCAAGCTGGGGGATTTTTTGCTCAATCTTCGCGAACTTGCCCAGCAGAGAAATCGGGACCTAATGGATCGAGTGAACAAGCATTTAGCGCCAGTGGAACTGGATTACGAGCGGGACGTGCTTGTT